>JAEWKG010000166.1 GCA_023386135.1 Pseudomonadota bacterium
GCTGGAGGATCATCAGGCAGCCCAGCGGCGTGCAGCTGACCGGCGCGTCCATCCCCAGCACCAGTCGTCCGGCGTTGACCGGGGTGATGCCGTCGATGTCCTTGTCGGGGTCGATCGCGGCGATCACGGTCTTCTCGTCGAGGTGCTTGGGCAGTGGCAACTGCACCAGGATGCCGTCGACCGCGCGGTCGGCGTTGAGCCGCTCGACCAGCGCGATCAGCTCGTCCTGCGGCGTGTCGGCGGGGAGGCGGTGCTCGAAGCTCGCCATGCCCGCGGCAAGCGTCGCCTTGCCCTTGGCGGCGACGTAGACCTGGCTCGCGGCGTCCTCGCCCACCAGCACGACCGCGAGCCCCGCCTTGCGTCCGGCGCGCCGCTCGAACTCGGCGGCGAGCGTGCCGACCTTCGCGCGCAAGTCGGCCGCGAAGGCTTTGCCGTCGATGATCTCCGCCGTCATCAGTAGGGACGCAGCGCTTCGAGGATCGTTATCAGCGCGTAGATCGCCAGCAGCAGCACCATGGGCGAGAAATCGATCGCGCCGGTATCGGGCAGAAAGCGCCGGATCGGGCGCAGCAGCGGCTCGAACAACCGGGCGATCGCATCATGGACTGAGATGAGAAATGTGTTGTCGCGCCCGACCACGTTGAAGCTGAACAGCAACCCGATGATGAACCAGATGATGACGAGCATGTTCGCGGTCTTCGCGAGCATCTCAAGGATATCGATCAGCGCGTTCATCTAGTCCTCTGGGAAGCGGAGTACCGTGCTCTAGCCGAGCAGCAGCGGGTGTATCAACAGGGTAAGACGCTCAGACGGCGCGGATTAGCGTGCCGACGCCCGAGGCGGTGAAGAATTCGAGCAGCATCGCGTGGCTGACCCGCCCGTCGAGGATCACCGCCGCCTCGCACCCGGCCTCGACCGCGTGGACGCAGGTTTCCAGCTTGGGGATCATCCCGCCCGAAACGGTGCCGTCGGCCTGCAGCACGGCGATGTCACCGGGGGTGAGGTCGGTCATCAGCGCCCCGTCCTTGCCCAGCACACCGGGCACGTCGGTGAGCAGGAACAGCCGCGCCGCACCCAGCGCCGCGGCGATGGCGCCCGCCATGGTGTCGGCGTTGATGTTGTAGGTCGCGCCGTCCGCGCCCGCGCCGATCGGGGCAATCACCGGGATCATGCCTGCAGCGACCGCGGTGTCGATCAGCGTGGTATCGACCACCGAGGGCTCGCCGACAAAACCCAGGTCGACCGCCTGCTCGATGTTGCTGTCGGGGTCCTTGGCCGCGCGGTTGACCTTGGTCGCGGTGACGAGGCCGCCGTCCTTGCCCGACACGCCCAGCGCCCGGCCGCCGGCCTGCGCGATCCAGCCGACCAGCTGCTTGTTGATCGCGCCCGACAGGACCATCTCCGCGACTTCGGCGGTCTTGGCGTCGGTCACGCGTAGGCCATCGACGAAGGTACTCTCGACGCCGAGTTGCTTGAGCATCGCGCCGATCTGCGGCCCGCCGCCGTGCACCACCACCGGATTGATGCCGACGGCCTTCAAGAGCACGATGTCCTCGGCGAAGTCGCGCGCGGCTTGCGGATCGCCCATCGCGTGGCCGCCGTACTTCACCACGAAGGTGCGCCCGGCGTAGCGCTGCAGATAGGGCAGCGCCTCGATCAGCACTTCAGCCTTGGCGAGCGTGGCCAGACTTTTTTGAGGGCCGGTGTCGCCGGTCATTCGGGGATTCCTTGCGCGCGGGATGCGGGGCGGCGCTTAGCGGCTTGGGACCGGACAGGGAAGCCAGAGGCGATCTGGCTATGTGCGCCAACGCCCCGGCGAGAGCCGAAGCTTGCGCGACCGTCAGCGGACGATTGCCGCGCGCGCCATCGTGTGGCACGACGTGCAGGGGACGTGGGGGACTTACCAAAATGATTTCGTTGCACAAATGGACCGGCGGGATCGCCGCCGTGGCGCTGGCGTGCGCTGGACCGGCCGCCGCCGCCAAGAAGGGCATCGGCCCGCTCTACAACACCAAGTACGAATCCTACGGCAGCAGCGAACGCTCCCGCTCGGATGACGGCAGCGTCGCGGTGCTCGAGGAATCGATCGAGACGATCAACTGCGGCGGTTGCGACACCGTCTGGTACGGACCTGGCGTGCTGTTCCACCTGCAGAACCTGACCAAGACACCGATCTGCGCGCAGCTCGATTTCGACCGGGTCGGCAAGGACGACTACATGGTCGACGAGTTCGGCAGCGGCAGCGTGCACTACATCAAGGGCGGCCAGACCGCCTCCCAAGTCGGCGGCATCTATGTCATCAGCACCGGCGGGACCGAGAGTCACAACGTCGGCTGGGGCGGCCAACTCCATACCTGGGCGCCGCTCGGCAAGAACAACTGCGGCGACGCCCGCTGAGCTGAGCTTCCCCACCCAATGAAAAGGCCCCGCCGGATCGCTCCGGCGGGGCCTTTCGTTTGTCGCTCGAGCGAAGCGCTTATTCGCCTTCGGTCTCGGTATCGACCGGGGCTTCGTCGCTCTGCTGCAGGTACTCGCCCGCATCGGCGTCGGTGCCGTGGGTCTCGCCCTCCATCACCGCCAGCGGATCGTCGCCGATCGCTGCCTCGGCGCCCTGGGCCAGTTCCGCGGCATGCTCTTCCTCGGCGGTGTTCGCCATGATCAGGGCATCCTGCGCCTTGCGCCAGGCGGCGCGCAGCGCGGCGTCGCGGCTGGAGGCCGCGATGCGCATGCGGTTCATGCC
>JAEWKG010000239.1 GCA_023386135.1 Pseudomonadota bacterium
ACCTCGAACTCAAGCAGGGCGGCGACAAGGCCGCGCACAATTGGCTCAAGGAACAACTGGGCGAGGCGAACTGGCTGCTCAAGGCGCTCGACCAGCGCGCCAAGACTATCCTGAAGGTCGCCGCCGAGATCGTGAAGCGGCAGGAAGGCTTCTTCCGCCGGGGGGTGTCCGAACTCAAGCCGCTCACCCTGCGCGCAGTGGCGGAGGCGATCGACCTCCACGAGAGCACCGTCAGCCGCGTCACCAGCAACAAGTACCTCGCCTGCCCGCGCGGGACGTTCGAGCTCAAGTACTTCTTCACCAGCGGCGTCGCGACCGCCGATGGCGAGGGCGCCGCCAGCGCCGAAGCGGTCAAGGCGGCGATCAAGGCGCTCATCGAGGCCGAGGATCCGAAGGACATCCTGTCGGACGACACGCTGGTCGACCTGCTCAAGGAGAAGGGCTTCGACCTCGCCCGCCGCACTGTCGCCAAGTACCGCGAGGCGATGGGCATCGGCAGTTCGGTCCAGCGACGGCGGCAGAAAAAGCTTGCGGGAGTTGGCTAGGGACCGGGTGAGTCCTCTCCGCCACACCCACAAAGTGTTAACGCGCTTTACTCGCCGTTAACCTTTTTCCTTCAGAGGTTTTGTGGTTAACCGCAGGCAACACCCATTGACGGGGCGTTACCGCGGACTTTGGGCACACATGGGGGGTACCGGCAATGCGCGTGTTGCTGATCGAGGACGAGCCGACGACGGCCAAGGCGATCGAGCTGATGCTCACGACCGAGGGTTTCAACGTCTACCAGACGGACCTTGGCGAAGAGGGCTTGGACCTTGGCAAGCTGTATGATTACGACATCATCCTGCTCGACCTGAACCTGCCCGACATGCACGGCTACGACGTGCTGAAGAAGCTGCGCGTCGCCAAGGTGCAGACGCCGGTCCTGATCCTGTCGGGCATCGCCGAGATGGATTCGAAGATCCGTTCGTTCGGCTTCGGCGCCGACGATTACGTGACCAAGCCGTTCCACCGCGAAGAGCTGGTTGCCCGCATCCACGCCGTCGTGCGCCGTTCGAAGGGCCACAGCCAGTCGGTCATCCGCACCGGCAAGCTGGCGGTGAATCTCGATGCCAAGACCGTCGAGGTCGATGGCGCGCGGGTCCACCTCACCGGCAAGGAATACGCGATGCTGGAGCTGCTTTCGCTCCGCAAGGGCACCACGCTGACCAAGGAAATGTTCCTCAATCACCTCTACGGCGGGATGGACGAGCCCGAACTCAAGATCATCGACGTGTTCATCTGCAAGCTGCGCAAGAAGCTTTCTCATGCCTGCAGCGGCGAGAACTACATCGAGACCGTGTGGGGCCGCGGCTACGTGCTGCGCGATCCGGGCGAAGAGGCCGAAGCCGCTTAACACCACTTCCTTTTGGACGGGGAAGAGCCGCCCGGGTGCCGCCAAGGTCCCCGGGCGGTTTTCGTTTGCCCGCCGGAACGCCCCGCCCGGCGCCCCGTTGCCCTCAGACACAAAGGGACGCGCGCGATGGCGAAGGAACTGGGCAAGGGCGATCATGTCAGCTGGCAGAGCCACGGCGGCACCGCGCACGGCAAAGTGGTGCGCAAGGCGACCTCGCCCACGAAGATCAAGGGCCACAAGGTAGCCGCTTCCAAGGACAATCCCGAATACATCGTCGAAACCGACGAAGGGAAGCGCGCGGCGCACAAGCCCGGCGCGCTGACCAGGGCCTGAGCGATGGCGGACGGCAAGACCTTCACCCCGACCCAGCGGATGGCCTCGGCGGCCCGGCGCGGGCTGCGCCTGCGCGAGAAGTTCGGCCGCGGCGGCACCGACGTCGGGGTCGAGCGCGCGCACCAGCTCGCCGAGCGCCGCGACGTCAGCGAGGCCGACGTCAAGTCGATGCACAGCTTCTTCACCCGCCATGCAGTCGACAAGAACACCGAGACCCACAAGTGGAACTCGGACAGCGACCCGTCCGCCGGCTTCATCGCCTGGCTATTGTGGGGCGGCGATGCGGGCAAGAAGTGGGCCGACAGCAAGGCCGCCAAGCTCGGCTGAGCGCCTCGGCTCGCAAAGCGCTCGCTCTTAGCAAACGATAATTTCTGCGTGTCGCTCCTTTGGGGCGGCGGCCATTTTGTCGCCTCTATCCCCTGCAAGAGCGGACTTGAATGAATTTCGGCGACTTCGACCTTTGGGCCCTGTTGCCGTTCATCGGGGTGGGCTTTGCCGCGCAGCTGGTCGACGGCGCGCTCGGCATGGCGTTCGGCGTAATCATGAACACGCTGCTCGTCGGTGTGCTCGGAGTGCCGCCCGCGCTCGCCTCGCAGCGGGTGCACATCGTCGAATGCTTCACCACCGCGACCAGCGGTTTGAGCCACCTGTTCCACCGCAACATCGACGCCCGGCTGTTCTTCCGCCTGCTGATCCCCGGCATGATCGGCGGGGTGTGCGGGGCGTACTTGCTATCGAACATCGATGCGGGCGTGGTGAAGCCGTTCGTGCTGATCTACCTGACCGCGATCGGCCTTTACCTGCTGATCCAGGGCTTGCTCTACCCGCCTAAACAGCGCGAGGCGAAATACGTCGCGCCGCTCGGCCTCGTCGGCGGTTTCCTCGACGCGGCGGGTGGCGGGGGCTGGGGGCCGGTGGTGACCTCCAACCTCCTGATCCAGGGCGCCGACCCGCGCAAGGTGGTGGGCACGGTGAACTCGGTCGAATTCTTCCTGACCGTTACCGTGTCGGCCGCCTTCATCTACAACATCGGCATCGCCGATCTCGCCGGCGTGACCCTCGGGCTGCTGATCGGCGGCCTCCTCGCAGCCCCGTTCGGGGCGTTCTTCGCCAAGCGAGTGCCAGCCAAGCTGATGCTGGTGCTGGTCGGCATCGTCCTGACGCTCACCAGCGCCTACGGGGTCTGGACCGCTTGGTTGAAGTAACCGCGTTGCGCTGCCGGGGCGCTCGCTGCTAAGCTAGTCGTCATGAGCGCAGAGCGACCGATCTTCGAGGACATCGATCCGGCGGCCGAGGAAGCCGCCATCGAACGCGCGATGGAAGACTATCGCGCGGGTCGCGTGATTTCGAATGATACGGTCGTCGCCTGGCTCAAGACCTGGGGCACGCCCGACTTCAAGCCGCTGCCACGCGAATGGCTCGAGTAATCTGGACGGACGAAGCGGCCCGCCAACTCGAACTGATCCACGCCTACATCGAACAATTTGATCAGCGCGCGGCCCAGAGATTTGCAGGCCGCCTGGTGATGGCGAGTGAGAGTTTGGCCGAGTTTCCGGATCGCGGGAGGCTCGAGGGACACGACACGCGCGCGCTGACGATCGTTCCCCCGTATG
>JAEWKG010000261.1 GCA_023386135.1 Pseudomonadota bacterium
ATGCCACGCTGACCAGCGTGGCATCGCAGCGCGGACTGACCGCGTTCCAAGTCGCCCGCAAACACCGCATTGCCCAAAGCACGACCGACATGGACTCGCTGTTTGACGATCCGGCGATCAACGCCCTGGTGATATCGACCCGGCACGACAGCCATGCCGCGCTTTCCAAGCGGGCATTGGACGCGGGCAAGCATGTCTTCGTCGAGAAGCCGCTGTGCCTCACTGCTCAAGAGCTTGCGATGCTGCGCGAGGCATACGAAGCGGCTGGTTCGGAGGCGCCGATCCTGACGGTAGGCTTCAACCGCCGGTTTGCCCCACAGGTCGTGACCATTCGCGATGCGCTGCGTGTCGTGAGCGGGCCCAAGGCCTTCACGTTGACCGTGAATGCGGGCGCGATCCCACCCGAGCACTGGACTCAGGATCCGATAGTCGGCGGGGGCCGGATCGTGGGCGAGGCCTGCCACTTCATCGACCTTCTGCGCCATCTCGCCGACAGCCCGATCGCCGATGCGAGCATCGCTTTCCTCGACACGCCGACTCGCGACACGGCGGTAATATCGCTTAGGTTCGAGGATGGCTCACTGGGCACGATTCAGTATTTCGCCAACGGGTCGAAGACGTTTCCCAAGGAACGGCTCGAAGTATTTGCGGCTGGCGGGATTCTCCAGCTAGATAACTTCCGCAAGCTCCGTTCGTTCGGCTGGAAAAGCGTCAAGAACAGCAGTCTGTTCCGCCAGGACAAAGGCCAGAAGGCTTGCGCCGCAGCGTTCGCCAAGGCGGTAGCCGAAAACGGCCCGGCACCCATCCCGATCGACCAGATCTTTGAAGTCGCCGCGGTATCGATCGCGGTGGCCCAACAGAGCTGAGCAGAGTGAATCGGTTTGGGTTGTACTTTCACACGCTGCGGCACCTGACATCGCGGCAGCTGTGGTTTCAGGCGATGCGCCGGGTTACCGAACCAAGGGTCGATGAGTCGCCGGCGCCCAGGCTGCGGCGCGAAGCGGCCTCCAACTGGGTGGCTCCCGCGCGGCGGGACCCCAGTCTGGTGGGCGCAGCGTCGATGCGCTTCCTCAACCTGACGGCATCCCTGGACGAACTGGGTTGGAGCGGCCCGGGCGCCACGAAGTTGTGGCGTTACAACCAGCACTACTTCGATGATCTCAATGCGGAAGGTACCGCCAGCAGAAGCGCCTGGCATCGCGCGCTGATCGCGCGATGGATGGCAGAAAATCCGCCCGCCGCCAAACCAGGTTGGGATGCATATCCCACTTCATTGCGGTTGGTGAACTGGAGCAAGTGGCTCCTGGCCGGTCACGCACCGGTTGAGGGCATGGTGCAATCGCTGGCGGTACAGGCACGCGTCCTCGCGGACAATCTCGAATTTCATGTCCTCGGCAACCACCTTCTCTCCAACGCCAAGGCGCTGATGTTTGCTGGCGCGGCGTTAGAAGGTCGCGAGGCGGAGCGTTGGCTGCGGCGCGGCCTGAAGATCTGGAAGCGGGAAATTGCCAAGCAGGTTTTGCCCGATGGCGGTAACTACGAACGCAGCCCGATGTACCACGCGCTCGGGTTTGAGGACGTGCTCGATCTTCTGAACCTGGCGCAGGCGCGGCTAGGTCTGTTCCATCACAGCGACATTGCTGCTTGGCGGCAGACGGCCGAGGAAATGCGCTACTGGCTAGACGCCATGTGTCATCCCGATGGAGAGATCGCGCTGTTCAATGACGCCGCGATCGGGATTGCACCGAGCCCTACCGAACTCGCGCGATATGCCGAGGCGCTTGGCGTAGGCTCAGCCGCTGCCTCCCAAGTCAAATTCCCAGCGGAGGGGATCGTCTGGCTGCGCGCTAGCGGATACGTGCGCGCCGAGCGCGGCGGCGCAGTGCTGCTGTGCGACGTCGCCCCGCTGGGACCCGACTTTCTGCCTGCACACGGTCACGCCGATACGCTGGCGTTCGAACTATCGGTCGACGGCCGGCGGGTTGTCGTCAACGGCGGCACATCGCACTACGAAGCGGGACCCGCGCGACTGGCCGAGCGGGGGACGGCGGCGCATAGCACCGTGATCGTTGCGGGCGAGAATTCCTCGGAAGTGTGGAGTTCGTTCCGCGTCGCGCGCCGCGCGCAGCCGTTTGATATTTCAGTACACGGCGATAATGGGGGCGCGATGATCGCTGCCTCCCACGATGGCTATCGCCGGCTTGCCGGACGCCCCGCCCACCGCCGGATCTGGCGCCTAGGCGAACATGCACTCACCGTGGTCGACACGGTGCAGCCGGAAACACCCGCCGTGGCGCAATTCATCGCCGATCCCGCGATCGCCGTGGACGAAGGACCGGACGGTTTGGTCCACTTCGGACCCGTGCGTCTGGAGACGCTCGAAGGCAATCCCGCGCTGGCGCCCGCCGGTCATGCCGCACGCTTTGGCGACCGACGGGCGACCCGCGCGTATCGCGTCGAACTTCGCGGCGGCCGCTCCCGCGTCGTACTCACATGGTAGGCCCAGAAAAAGGGGACTTGCCCGTGCGCCGCCTCATCCTGCCCGTTTTCGGCACGCGCCCCGAAGCCATCAAGATGGCCCCGCTTTGTCATGCGTTGCAGGCCGATCACCGGTTCGAAGTGCGCATCTGCGTGACAGCGCAGCACCGTCAGATGCTCGACCAGGTACTCGCCGCTTTCGATCTCGTGCCGGATCACGACCTCGACATCATGACACCGGGGCAGGACCTGTCGGACGTGACCAGCGCAGTGTTGAAGGGCGTGCGCGGGGTGATCGGCGAACGGCGGCCCGACGCGATCATCGTCCACGGCGATACCACGACCACGCTCGCAACCGCGATGGCTGGCTTCTATGCTGGGATCCCTGTGGGACACGTCGAGGCGGGGCTGCGCACGTATGACGTGCACTCTCCATTTCCCGAAGAATTCAACCGCCAAGTGACAAGCAAGGTCGCACGTTGGCATTTCGCGCCCACCGAACGTAGCCGCGACAACCTGGTGCAGGAGGGCGTGGCCGAAGCCGACATCCTCGTAACGGGGAACACCGTGATCGATGCGTTGTACAGTGTCCTCGCGAGCATCGACGCGAAAGCGGGCCTCAAGGCGCAATTGGAAGCGCAGCTCGATGCGCAGTGCGGCTTTCCGTGGCGCGAAGGCGGATTCGTTCTGATCACTGGTCACCGCCGCGAAAACTTCGGCGACGGCTTCCTCAATATCTGCCGGGCGATTTCGAAGCTGGCGGAACGTTATCCCGACCAGCATTTTGTCTACCCGGTGCACCTCAATCCGAACGTCCAGCAGCCAGTGCTGTCGATTCTCGGTGGCAAGCCCAATGTGCATCTTATCGAGCCGCAGGAATACCAATCATTCGTGATCCTGTTGCGCGCCGCATACCTGATCCTCACCGACAGCGGCGGCATACAGGAGGAGGCGCCAGGTCTCGGCAAACCGGTGCTAGTAATGCGCGACGTGACCGAGCGGCCCGAAGCGGTCGACGCCGGCACAGTGCGCCTCGTGGGCGCTGACGAAGGGCGCATCGTCAGCGAAACAGCGCGCCTGCTTGACGATCGTGTTGCTTACGAAGCGATGGCGCGGGCACACAATCCTTATGGCGACGGCCAAGCGTGCCGCCGCATTATCGAATTTCTGGGAAGAACATTGTCATGAATGACGCGGTCTGCGTGGTGGGTCTGGGCTATATCGGCCTGCCTACCGCCGCCCTGCTCGCCGCCTCCGGTTTCGAGGTTTTGGGTGTGGACATCGATCCGGCAGTGGTCGACACGATCAACCGCGGAGCGGTGCATATCGTCGAGCCCGACCTCGACGTTTTGGTCCACAAAGTGGTCGCCGACGGGACGCTGCGCGCCGCGCGCGAGCCGGGGCTGGCCGACGTATTCATGTTATGCGTGCCGACGCCGTTCAACCCGGGCGCGACCGATCCTGAACCCAACATCGACTACGTGCTCGCGGCTGCGCGTGCAGTCGCGCCGCTTGTGCGGCCCGGAAACCTCGTAATTCTGGAATCGACTTCGCCTGTCGGCACCACCGAAAAAGTCGAGCAGGAACTGCGGGTGGCTGGGGTCAATACGGCCCTGATCCATGTCGCCTACTGCCCCGAACGCGTCCTGCCCGGCAAAGTCCTGACCGAGTTGGTCGCGAACGATCGCATCGTCGGCGGTCAGACCAGCGAAGCGGCGCGCGCGGTGGGCGAATTCTATCGTCGGTTCGTGCGTGGACGTGTGCTCGAAACGGATTCCAAGACCGCCGAAATGTGCAAGCTGACCGAAAACAGCTTTCGCGACCTCAACATCGCGTTCGCCAACGAATTGTCGGTGATTTGCGATAAGCAGGGGATAGATGTGTGGAACCTGATCGCACTGGCGAATTGCCATCCACGGGTCGACATCC
>JAEWKG010000304.1 GCA_023386135.1 Pseudomonadota bacterium
CACGACAGCGCGATGCGCACGAAGTCCTCCTCACCGCCGCGCGAGGGCGAGAGATCGAACGCGGAGCGCACCTCGTCGGCCAGCACCAGCGCTTCGCAATAGAGCGCTTCGATGATCGGTTTGCTGAGGTCGGTCGGTTTAAGCATCGACATACCAGCTAGCCCCGCCGACTCGGCGCCGCCACAGCGCTAACCAGACTATCCGGCGCCGATTTTGCTGCGTGCCGCATTGGCACAGTTTACCCCAGATTCACGCTATGATGTCGGGGAGGAGCTGGTCCTCCACGACCGCGATCTGGTCTTTCAGCCGGAGCTTGCGCTTCTTGAGCCGGGCGATTTGCAGCTGATCGGTCGAGCCGGTTCCGGACAGCGCATCGATCGCCGCGTCGAGATCGCGGTGCTCGGTCCTGAGCGAAGCGAGCAGCTTCTTCAGCTCCTGTTCGGTCACACCCCTGATCCCTCGTTTGCCGCAAACGGCTCGTCGCGCTTCAAACCCCGCTTGGTCGATTAGGCGTTCGAGCCGCCTTCGCAAGGCCCGATTCGTGTGTTTCTATGGCGTCAGCGGCTCTGGTGCTGCCGGCACGAGTCGCCTGTCACGGGCGCCGAACCCTCGCACGGGGGAGCCCGCAAAAAGGAGAACACGCATGCTGTCATCGTCCCACTCCGAGGCTCTCCAGACCAAGCACGCAGGCATCGATGCCCGCCTGCGCGAGGAAATGGGGCGGCCGTCACCGGACTCGGGGACGATCCAGCAGCTGAAGCGCGCCAAGCTGCGCATCAAGGAAGAGCTCAACGAGCTCTGAGTCCTGGCCGAACCCGCGATCCCCGCCAAAGACAACGGGTTGGGTGACGGGAGGGAATGGCGCGCGCCGGGTGCTCGCTCTCAGAGGCATCCGCGCGCGTCATTTTTGCTTTAGGCTCGCGCCTCCGCGCGAGCATCCTCGGCGCGTTTCCTTCCCCCGGAACAAGTCCGGGGTCCGGAGCACCTGCGGGCGCGCGGTTGCGCTTGCGGTCCGCTAGTCGCGAACCGTGCTCTAGCGGCGCTGATCTAGTTCTCGATCACCCATTTATTCCTCCCCACCGTCGCCCCGGGCTTGACCCGGGGTGAGGCTTTTCTTTGCAATGTCGACCAGAGAAGCACTCGCCCGCATCAAGCCCGGGCTGACGGAGGCGCTGCAAATCATCGCCGTTTCCCTTGCCCGCGCCGATACGCTAGGCCTTTACCCCGATGTCCGCCGTAGCCGCCGCCCGCCAGATCCTGAACCAGTTGCACGAGGTGATGGCGTCGCGCCTGCACCCGCAGGGCAAGCTCGACCGGGTGGTCGAAGTCATCGGCGAAGCGCTCGATAGCGAGGTCTGCTCGATCTACCTCCTGCGCGAAGGGATGCTCGAGCTGTTCGCCACCCGCGGGCTCGAGCAGAGCGCGGTTCACGTCACCCGGCTGGCGGTGGGCGAGGGCCTCAACGGCATCATCGCCGAGCACGTCGAGACGCTGAACCTCGCCGAGGCCGCCTCGCACCCCGACTTCGCCTATCGGCCCGAAACCGGCGAAGAGAAGTTCCACTCGTTCGCCGGCGTCCCCATCGTCCACCGCGAGCGCGCGGTGGGCACGCTGTGCGTCCAGCATGCCGAGCCGCGCCGCTACGAGGAAATCGAGATCGAGGCGCTGCAGACGGTGGCGATGGTCTTGAGCGAGCTGATCGCCAACGCCGACCTGGTCGACGAGGAAACCGCGACGCTGGGCGAAGCGGCGACCGGGCCGCAGATGATCCAGGGCCTGACGCTGGTGAAGGGGATCGCTGGCGGGCACGCGGTTTACCACCAGCCGCGGGTGCATATCGACCATGTCGTCGCCGACGACATCGAGGCCGAGCGCCAGCGGGTCTACCGCGCGTTCGACAAGATGCGCGACCAGATTGACGCGATGGCGAGCCAGGCCGAGTTCGGCAAAGGCGGCGAGCACGACGACATCCTCCAGACCTACAAGATGTTCGCCTACGACGAGGGCTGGAGCCGGCGCATCAACGAGGCGATCGACAGCGGCCTCACCGCCGAGGCCGCGATCGAGCGGGTCCAGCAGCGCACCCGGATGCGCATGCGCGAGATCGACGATCCGCTGCTGGCGGACCGGATGCACGACCTCGAGGACCTGTCGAACCGCCTGCTGCGGATCGTTTCGGGCCAGCTCGGCACCGCCGCGACGCAGGGCCTGAAGCGCGACACGATCCTGATTGCCAAGAATCTGGGACCCGCGGAACTGCTCGAATACGACCGCCGGCGGTTGAAGGGCGTGATCCTGGAGGAAGGCTCGCTCACCGCGCACGTGGTGATCGTCGCGCGGGCAATGGGCGTGCCGGTCCTGGGACGCGCACGGGGCCTGCGCGGGATGGTGCGCGAAGGCGACGAGATACTGCTCGATGCCGACAAGGCGATCGCCCACATCCGGCCGGTCCAGCAGACCATCGACATCTTCGCCGAACGCTTCGCGCAAACCCGCCAGCGCCAGGCGACGTATGCCGAGATGCGCGATATCGAACCGTTCACCCGCGACGGCACGCGCATCCAGGTGATGATGAACGCGGGCCTGCGCGACGATCTCGCGACGCTGCCGCTGGTCGGGGCGGACGGCATCGGGCTGTTCCGCACCGAGTTCCAGTTCCTCGTCTCCGCGACGCTGCCCGCACGCGAGCGGCAGACCCGGCTCTACCGCGACGTGCTCGACGCGGCGGGGGACAAGCCGGTGATCTTCCGCACCGTCGACATCGGCGGCGACAAGGCGGTGCCCTATCTCGATTCAATCGAGAGCGAGAACGACGAGAACCCGGCGATGGGATGGCGCGCGCTGCGCCTCGCGCTCGAACGCGAAGGGCTGCTCAAGGCGCAGGCGCGCGCATTGCTGGAGGCGGGCGCGGGCAAGTCGCTCTACGTGATGTTCCCGATGGTCTCGGAGCCGTGGGAGTTCGACGCCGCCAAGGCGGTGTTCGACAACCAGCTCGCGTACCTCAAGAGCCAGAAGAAAATCCTGCCCGAAGCGATCCGCTACGGCGCGATGCTGGAAGTGCCGGCGCTCGCCGAAGTGCTCGACGTGCTGCTGCCCAAGGTCAGCTTCCTGTCGGTGGGCACCAACGACCTCACCCAGTTCCTGTTCGCCGCCGATCGCGCCAATCCCAAGCTCGCCGAACGCTACGACTGGTTGAGCCCGGCGATCCTGCGCTTTCTTGCCCGCGTCACCCAGACCACCGCGGGCTCGGGAGTCGATCTCGGCATATGCGGGGAAATGGGCGGGCGGCGCTTGGAGGCGCTGGCGCTGCTGGGACTGGGCTTCCGGCGGTTCTCGATCACGCCGGTCTCGGTGGGGCCGATCAAGGAACTGGTGCGCAAGGTGGACCTGCCGCAGATCTCCGCCGAGATGAAGCGCCTGCTGTCCGCGCCCGGTGCCGATATCCGCGCCGAGCTCAGCGCCTGGGCCGAGGCGAACGGGATCGACACCGACTGACTTCATCGCTTGTGCGGCGCGCTTCGTCGCACCGTTCAGGATGCCGCCATGTCGGAAACCTTGACATGAGCGGGACGCGCCGGTCTCAAGACCGAGGGGGCGCGGGTCGAAACTTCGGGACGCCTAAATGGACGAACAAACGGGTCCGCTCGACGGGCAACTGCCGCTGCACGGTGTGGGCGATCGCCTGCGCATGGGGCGCGAAGCGGCGGGCATGACGCTTACCCAGCTGTCGGCGGAAACGCGCATTCCGGAGCGTCATCTGGCGCTTATGGAGAAGGGCGAATGGTCGGGCCTGCCTGCGCGAACCTATGCAACCGGTTTCGCGCGGACCTATGCCAAGGTCGTCGGCCTCGACGATCGCGCGATCGTGGAAGAGGTGCGCGCCGAGCTCGCCTCGAGCCAGGGCACGGACCGGGGCCGGGTGCAGACCTTCGAGCCAGGCGATCCGGCGCGCGTGCCGTCGCGCGGCCTCGCGCTGCTCAGCCTGCTGGCGCTGGTGCTGCTGGTGGCGGGCGGGATCGCTTTCTACAGCCGCGTGCTGTCGCCGGGTGAAGGGCCGCCCTCGCTCCTCGACGAGCAGCGGGTGGCCGACGCGGCCGCGGCGAAGCGCAAGGTCGCGCAGCCGCAAGTCGCGGCCGTTGCGCAGCCCGCCGCGAATGCGCCGGTGGTGTTCACCGCGCTCGAGGACGGGATCTGGGTCAAGTTCTACGACGGCAGCGGCGCGCAGCTGATGCAGAAGCAGATGGTCAAGGGCGAGACCTATACCGTCCCCGCCGAGGCGGCCGGCCCGCAGGTGTGGACCGGCCGGCCCGATGCGCTGGCGATCACCGTGGGCGGCAAGCCGATCCCCAAGCTCGCCGAGGCCGAGAGGATCATGAAGGACGTGCCGGTAACCGCCGCCGCGCTGCTTGCGCGTGGACAAGCGGCGCCCGGAGCGGCCCCGGCGGCTGGACCCACCGGGACGTAAGCGTTAACCACCGCGTTCATCGGCGGTTCGCCCGCAGAAGGCGAAAACCGGTGCGGGGCGAAGAGATTTGGACGGGAAGGTTTTCATGGGGATCAAGTTGAACCGGGCGCTCGCCGCTCCGCTCGCGGTTATCGCGCTGGGCGTCGCCGCGGTGCCGGCATCCGCGCAGGACGCCTCGACCGAAGCGCGGCTCAAGAAGGCAGAGACCGAAATCCGCGCGCTGCAGCGCAAGGTGTTTCCGGGCTCCGACGGCAAGTACTTCGAGCCCGAAGTGACCGCCGCGCAGCCCGCCGCGACGGCCGCGCGCCCCTCGACCACCGCAGTGACCGACATGCTCGCGCGCCTCGATGCGCTGGAAAGCCAGATCGCCCGGCTGACCTCGCAAACCGAGGAGAACACCAACGCGATTGCCCAGCTCGGCACGCGCGTCGGCGCGCTCGAAGTGACCAGCACCGCTGCCGCCGCCGCGACCCCGACGCCGGTACCGGTCATCGCCACGCCCACGCCGACGCCCCGCTCGACGACCGCTTCGCTTACTCCGCCGCCGCCTCCCCCGTCGAAGCCCGCCGGCCCGACCGCGCAGCGGCTTGCCGCGGTGCAGGCGATCGCCAAGCCGCAGACCGACGATCCGGGCAAGGATGAGTACGACTACGGCTTCCGCCTGTGGGACGCCAAGTTTTACCCCGAGGCGCAGCAGCAACTGACGCTCTACGTCGAGAAATACCCGCGCCACGCGCAGATCAGCTACGGCCGCAACCTGCTGGGGAGAGCTTATCTCGACGGCGGCAAGCCCAACGAGGCGGCGCCGTGGTTCCTCAAGAACTACCAGAGCGACAAGCAGGGCGCCCGCGCGCCCGACAGCCTGCTCTACCTCGCCGAATCGATGATCGCGGTGAAGGACACCAAGCGCGCCTGCATCGCGCTCGCCGAGTTCGGCGAGACCTATCCAGCGGTCGCCAGCGGACGGCTCAAGAGCCAGTACGACGCCGACCGCGGCAAGGTGAAGTGCAATTGATAGCGCTCTTGTAGAGCGTTTCCGCGCCGACCTTCGGCGCTTGTGGCCCGAGGTCGGCAATGGCGGCCGGTTCGGGGTCGCCGTCTCGGGTGGGCCCGACAGCCTCGCGCTGCTGTTGCTCGCCCACGCCGCGCTGCCGGGACGGGTGATCGCGGCAACCGTCGATCATGGACTGAGGCCCGAAGCCGCCGCTGAGGCGGCGCTGGTCGCGGGGGTCTGCGCCAAGCTCGGTGTTCCGCACGAGACGATGCGCGTCGAGGTATCCGTCGGCAACGTGCAGGCCCAGGCGCGCGAGGCGCGCTATATCGCGCTGTGCCGCTCGTTCGGAACGCGCGGCGCGGAGGTCTTCGCTACCGCCCACCATGCCGACGACCAGGCCGAGACACTTCTAATGCGGCTCAACCGCGGCAGCGGTCTCGGCGGCCTCGCCGGCATCCGCGCGCGGCGGGTGGTGGTCGGCGAGGACCCGCTCGGCGAGTACCTGCTCGTCCGGCCGCTGCTGCACTGGCGGCGGGCGGAGCTGGCGGACCTGGTCCGCGCGGCCGGGGTTGAACCCGCGCACGATCCCTCCAACGACGATCTGCGCTTCGACCGGGTGCAGATGCGCCGCGCGCTGGCCGAGACGCCGTGGCTCGACCCGCTCGCGCTCGCGCGGAGCGCCGAGCACCTGCAGGATGCGGAGGATGCGGTCGAGTCAGCGGTGCTCGACGTGCGGCATCGCTGCATCCACCGCGACGGGGACTCGATCTGGTACCACTGGGGCCATCCGCGGCTGATCGAGATCGAGGCCGTCACGAGCATCCTCGCCGAGCTTGGTACCGACCCGCCCGCCTCGGCGGTGGCGCAGTTGATCGACCAGCTCACTACCGATCGTCACGCGACGCTGGGCGGAGTGATGGCCAAGCGCGCCTGGCACCAGCGCGATACCCTCACACAGATCGACGCGTGGCGGTTCGAGCGCGAGCCGCCGCGCCGAACCTAAACGATCTTCTGCCCCATCTGCATCGTCTCGCCGCGGGTGACGATGACCTTGTCGCCCGGCTTGGCGATGGCGAAGATCTTCTCGACGAAGGCATCCGGCCCCGAGATGCAGCCGTGGCTGGCATAGCCGTGCTCGACCATGTGCCCGCCGTGGATCGCCACGCCGTCATTGGTCAGGAACATCGACCACGGCATCGGCGCGTTGCCGTATTTCTCGCTCTTGTTGTGCCGCTGCTTGGCGAGGATTGGGAAAGTGCCGAGCGGGGTGGGATAGTCGTCGGTCCCGACCAGCACGGTCGCCGCCCCGATCTCGTACCCGCCCTTGAACACCGACAGCACCCGCGCGTCGAGGTCGACCGTCATCACGATCGGGCCGTCGGGCACGCCCGCATCGTCCCAGTGCCACTCGCCATACTTGAGCGGACCGTCGATGGGGAGGATGCGCCTGACGCGAAACGGGTCTTCCCGCGCAGGAGCCGGCGCAGCCTTGGCGGCCGCGAGCGCTGCCGGCTTCACGACCGGTGCCGGTGACGGGGAAAACTGCCCGGTGGCGAACGCCGCGCCGGTGAAGCCGAGAGCCACGGCGGCGGTTGCCCCGCCGATCCATCTGATGATCGCGTTCATGCGTGAAGCTATGCGCCAAGGACCACCGGCGTTCCAGCATGGGACAGCGCGCGTCCCCTTGCGGGACAGCGTTTAGGCAATCGTTAACCGCCCTGACGGGTCACGGTCACGCTCTTGTCGCCGAAATGCGATGGGCCGAAACTGGTGAGGAAGCTGACGTCGGCCGCGTCGCGCCCGATGCCGATCTTCACCGTTTCCTTGGGGTCCGCCATGCGGGTCGCATCGACGATGTACCATGCGCCGCCGCCCGGCGTGGTGGCGTCGGCGAGGAACACCTCGGCGAGCGCGTGGAAGTCGGGCGGGTTCACCCCCGGCGCGAAGCACGAGACGTAGCGCGCCGGAATGGTCGAGGCGCGGGCGAGGGTGATCAGCACGTGCGCATAGTCGCGGCAGATCCCGCGCCGCTCGACGAAGCTGTCGAGCGCGGTGGTGCTGGTGGTGCTGACCTGCTCGTAGCTGAAG
>JAEWKG010000309.1 GCA_023386135.1 Pseudomonadota bacterium
GCGCGGGGCGGATCGAGGCGAACGGCGCGGGCGGAAAGGCCCGCGAGGTGCGCGTCGCGATCAACCTCACCGCCCCACGCGGCGTCAGCGCGCCGGTGGCGATGCAACGCTCCGGCCGCCAGATCGCCAGCGCTGTGCGGCGGGTGTTGCTTTAATCCTCCCCCGGCGGGGGAGGGGGACCACGCGTAGCGTGGTGGAGGGGCCCCCGCCGATCTTGCGCGACATTGGATGGCGCCCCTCCACCCCGCCGCTTCGCGTCGCGGTCCCCCTCCCCGTTCCGGGGAGGATCTTAGGAGACACAAATGCCCTTCTGGCTCGCCCGCGAACGCCGCGGGCAGGATTCGGACTGGATCCAGCGGTTCGACCCGCGGTTCTGGACCGTCAACTTCCCGCGCCCAATGATGGCCTCGGTGGTCAGCACCGGCCCTGACTCGCTTCGGGTCGAGTGCGAGTTCCATCATGCGGGCGAGCTCGCCGGGCTGATCTGGACGAGCGAGGACACTCTCGACCATCCGCTCACTGCGTACGAGACCGACCGCGACTATCGCCGCACGACGCTCACCTTCCGCTGGCGGTCTTCAGGCGTCGTCGCGCTCGATGTCGTGAATGGCCCGACGCTGACGATCGAGGGGCGCGATGCCTCAGGTGCCGCGCGCAGCTGGTACGTGCGGCTGTGGAACTATGCGCAAGGCACGCCGACCGACGCGGTGGTGACGCTGCCGTTCTCCGCATTGGAGAGCGGCTTCGCGCTGCCGGGCGAAGCGGTCCAGGCCGCCGACATCGACCGCATGTTCGTCAGCCTGGCGCCGCCGGGCTACATCGAGGGCAGCACCGCGCCCTTGCCTGCGCGGGTCAACGGCTGGGTCGAGCTGACCGGGATCGCCTGCGACGGCGAACGCGCGCTGCTGGCGATCGGCGACGTGCTGCTGCCGGCGCACGGGGTCGGCCTCGCGACCGCCTACGACGATGCCTTCAATCAAACCCCCGCGCGGCTGCTGCGCGGGGCGGAGGCGCTCGGGTACCGCGGACCGCTGGTGCACTATATCGGGATGAGCCACTTCTTCCGGCTCGGCGCTGACGGGCTGGCGCTGGCCGACGGGACGCTGTGCGCGCCTGGCGAGGCGTGGCACCGCGCGTTCTTCGCCGAGTGCGAGATGCTGGGGTTCGAGCCCATCGCCTCGTTGAGCTTCGAGCTGCTCGCCCAGCATTGTCCCGCTGCGTGGCAACAGCGCGCCGCCGATGGCACCCCGGCGCGGACCGGTTGGGTGCCGCCCTCAGCACTGCTGTCGCCGGCAAGCGCGCCGGCAACGGCGTGGCTGCGCACCGTGGCGGTTCGCTTTGCGGCGCTACTGGCAGAAGCGGGCTTGCCGGTGCGGTTCCAGATCGGTGAGCCGTGGTGGTGGATCCTGCCCGACGGCCGCCCGTGCCTCTACGACGACGCGGCGCACGCGGCCTTCGGCGGCGACCCGCCGCTGATCGCGGACATGCGCGCGGGCTTGACCCAGCCGCAGGTCGACCTGCTCGACGCGGCGGGAGCGCTGCTGGCGCAGGCGACCGAGGACATTGCCGACGCAGTGCGCGCGGTGGCGCCGGACGCCGAGCTGCTCCTGTTGGTGTTCACCCCGACCGTGCTCGATCCGGCAATGCCCGAGGCGCGGCGGGCCAACCTGCCGGCCGGCTGGGCCTGGCCCGCGTTCGACCGGCTGCGGGTGGAGGATTATGACTGGCTGACCAGCGGCGCCGAGGCGCTGCGCCGCGCGGCCTATGTGGAGATCGACGCGCGGCTCGGCTACCCACTCGCACAGCAGGACTACCTCGCCGGCTTCGTGCTCGACGCCGCCGACGCCGAAGCGCTGTGGCCCCGCATCGATGCCGGGATCGAGCAGGCGGTCGCACGCGGAGTCGGCCGCACCTTCGTGTGGGCCGCGCCGCAGGTCGCGCGCGACGGTTACACCCGCCTTGCCGCCCCTCAGGAGACCACCATGCAAGCGTTCGACGACGTACTCTACCCACTCGCGCTGGGGCGGGACACGGGGGTCAGCCCCGAATTCTCGACCAGCGTGGCGGTCACCGCCTCGGGCCACGAGCGGCGCAACTCGCTGTGGTCCGACGCGCGGCTGCGCTTCGATGTCGGGCCGGGTGTGCGCTCGGAGGAGGAACTCGGCGTGCTGATCGCCTTCTTCCGCGCCCGGCGCGGGGCGGCGCGCGGGTTCCGCCTGCGCGACCCGTTCGATCACAGCTCGCACGGGATGACCGGCGAGCCCGGTCCGCTGGACCAGTCGATCGGAACCGGCAATGGGCTCATCGCGACGTTCCAACTGGCCAAGCGGTATGGCGAGGCCGAGGAGCCGCAGGTCCGCCCGATCACCCGCCCGCGCCTCGGCACCGTGCGCGTGAGCATCGACGGGGTCGAGACCACCGACTTCGAGACGCTGCCCGGCGGCCTGATCCGCTTCGGCGCTGCCCCGGCGGCGGGCGCGGCGATCCGCGCCGGTTTCCTGTTCGACGTGCCGGTACGCTTCGCCGAGGACCGGCTCGACGTCACCGGCACCGCGGTGATCGCGGGCGAGGCGCCGTCGGTGCCGCTGATCGAAGTGCGCGAGACCGCGTCGTGAGCCCCGAACCAAACAGGGTGTTTTTCTCCACCGAGCTTGAGGGCGTGGCGACGTTCTGGCGCATCCATCGCAAGGACGGGGGGACGCTGGGCTTCACCAGCCACGACCGCGACCTCGCGTTCGGTGGCGTGCTCCACCGCGCCGCGCCGGGGATGCTGCCGAGCGCCGTCCGCCGCACCGCTGGCCTGACCGGCGACAGCGCCGAGATGCAGGGCGCGCTGGCGCACGACTCGATCGCCGATGCGGACCTTGCCGCGGGCCGCTTCGACGGCGCGCGGGTGGAGGTCGGCGCGGTCGACTGGGAGACGCGCGAGCACGCGGTACTCCACAACGGCACGATCGGCTCGGTCGCCCAAGAGGACAGCGGCTTCACCGCCGAGCTGCGCTCCGCCAAGGCGGTGCTGGAGACCGACCCGGTGCCGCGCACCAGCCCGACCTGCCGGGCGCAGTTCTGCGGGCCCGGATGCGGGCTGTCCACGGCGCACTTCACCCACCGCGCTGTGCTGACGAGCGTGGATGCGGAGGCGGGCCGGGTGTCCTTCGACGGGCCCGCGCCCGACCTGCTGGTGGCCGGCGAGGTCCGCTGGCTTGACGGCCCGCACGCGGGGCTGACGATGGACATTGTCGCCGCCGAGGGGGACGCGCTGATCCTCGACGCGGCGCTGGGCGACGCGCTCGCTCCCGGCGCGCGAGCGCGATTGCGCGAGGGCTGCGACCACACGTTCGCGACCTGCTCCGGCCGGTTCGCCAACGCCGCGAACTTTCGCGGCGAGCCGTTCCTGCCCGGCAACGACCTCCTCACCCGCACCCCGAGCCCCCAATGACCGGAGCAATGCCCGGCGATCAGCGGGCAGCCGCCGCCGAAGCGCTGGTCGGCGCGCCCTTCCGCCTGCACGGACGCGACCCGGCGATCGGCCTCGATTGCGTCGGCGTTGTGCTCGCAGCGCTCGGCACGACCACGGACCTGCGCGGCTACGGCCTGCGCAATCGTTCGATCGCGCCGTTCCTGGAGCTTGCCGCAGCGAGCGGGTTCGCTCCACACGATGGTCCCACCGAGCGCGGTGACCTAGTGCTCGTCCGGCCCGGACCCGGCCAGCATCACCTGCTCATCGCCACCGCATCCGACCGTTTTGTCCATGCCCACGCCGGCCTGCGCCGGGTCGTACTGCAGCCCGGCCCGCTGCCCTGGCCGATCGAGCGCGCCTGGCGGCTTAACCCTGAGGAATCCTGACCCATGGCCACCCTGCTCCTCACCGCGGTCGGCACCGCCATCGGCGGCCCCATCGGCGGCGCGATCGGCGCGCTCGCGGGGCGCTCGATCGACGGCGCGATCATCGGCGGCGGCAAGCGTGAAGGACCGCGGCTCAAGGAGCTCGCCGTCACCACCTCCAGCTACGGCCAGCCGATCGCCCGCCACCACGGCCGCATGCGCGCAGCGGGCACGATCATCTGGGCGACCGAACTTTCCGAGCACAAGGACAAGAGCGGCGGCAAGAAAGGCCAGCCCTCGGTCACCACCTACGCCTACACCACTTCGTTCGCCGTCGCGCTGTCGAGCCGGCCGATCGTCGGCGTGGGCCGGGTGTGGGCGGACGGCAACTTGCTGCGCGGCGCGGCGGGCGATCTCAAGGTGGCGGGCACGATGCGCGTCCACACCGGTCTCGGCGACCAGGCGCCCGACCCGCTGATCGCCGCAGCGCAAGGTATCGCCAGCCCCGCCTTCCGCGACTGTGCTTACGTCGTGTTCGAGGACATGGCGCTCGAGGAATTCGGCAACCGCATCCCCGCGCTCACCTTCGAAATCATCGCCGACGAGGGCGCGATTGCGCTCGCGGACCTGATCGAGCCGGCGGGGGAGATCGGCACTAACGCTACTCTCGCCCCCCTCGCCGGGTTCGCTAACGAAGGCGGCGCCATTGCCGCGACGCTGGAGACCATCGACACATTGTTCCCGCTGGCGATCGACGCCGGGGGCGACCGGCTGACCATCGACGCGGCTACGGCTCCGGCCGGCGATGCGCCCCTTCTCCCTCCACCCGCACGCGCGTGGGAGGAAGGCGACTTCGGCACGGGAGAAGGCCGCCGCGACGACCGCGACGCAGGCGAGCGCGCGCGGATCGAGGCGCTGCGCTATTACGATGTCGCGCGCGACTTCCAGCCCGGTGTGCAGCGCCCCGCGGGCCGCGCGGCCGGCGGCGCGCCGCAGACCATCGAGTTCCCCGGCGCGCTTGCCGCCGACGATGCGCGTGCGC
>JAEWKG010000316.1 GCA_023386135.1 Pseudomonadota bacterium
ACCCCGGCCTGCGCCGGGGTACGATGCTTTTTGGGATTTGGAACCGCACAACAGACTTGATCCCACCGCCAACCCCGACTACCCGTTCAACACGTTAAACGAAGGGTAGGGCGTTGCTAGGGGTACGACTCGATACCGAGCTGGAGGAGCGGCTCGCCAATGTCGCCCGGTCGCAGGGGCGATCGAAGAGCGACATCGCCCGCGATGCCGTGCGGCGCTACGTCGAACTGCACGACGAAGCGTTCCGCGCCGAAGCCCGCCGCCAGTCCGAACGCGCCGCCGCCCGCGACGACGGTGCCGACTGGGCATTTTTCGACCGGGTGGAAGCGGAGGACGGCCGGTGGAGATAAGGCGCGGCATGATCGTGCTGGTCGAGGGCCCCGAAGCACTGGCGATCAAGCGCCGACCGTTCCTGGTCGTCCAGTCCGACCTGTTCAACGAGGCACACGCCTCGGTCACGCTGATCCCGATGACCAGCCTGACCGGTGGCGAGACGTTGTTCCGCGTACCCTTCGCGCCGTCCGACACGACCGGCATCTCGGTCGAGAGCGAGGCGCAGGTCGACAAGATCAAGACGCTCCGCCGCAGCCGCATCGTCCGCGTGCTGGGTCAGGCGACGGCAACATCGATGGAGCAGGTGGACCAGGCGCTGCGGCGCTGGCTCGCGCTCTGACATTCTACGAAACCGAGGGATCGACATGAACACCGCTGACATGACTGCGAAGATTGCCGACGGACAGGGTTTCATCGCCGCGCTCGACCAGAGCGGCGGTTCCACGCCCAAGGCGCTGAAAGGCTATGGCGTCGAGGATGGCGCGTGGGGCAGCGACGAGGAAATGTTCGGCCTGATCCACGACATGCGCGCCCGCATCATCACCTCGGACGCGTTCACCGGTGACAAGGTAATCGGCGCGATCCTGTTCGAACGCACCATGGACGGCGAAGCGGGCGGCAAGCCCGTGCCGCAGGCGCTGGCCGACAAGGGCGTCGTGCCGTTCCTCAAGATCGACAAGGGCCTCGAGGACGAAGCCGACGGCGTTCAGCTGATGAAGCCGAACCCCGATCTCGACACGCTGCTCGCCCGCGCCGCGAAGCTCGGCATCTTCGGCACCAAGGAACGCTCGGTCGTCAACCTCGCCAACCGCACCGGCATCACCGCGATCGTCGCGCAGCAGTTCGAGATTGCCGATCAGGTGCTCTCGCACGGCCTGATGCCGATCATCGAACCCGAAGTGAACATCAAGAGCGCCGAGCGGGCGCAGGCCGACCAGATCCTGCTCGACGAAACGCTCAAGGCGCTCGACGCGATGACCGGCGACGACAAGGTCATGCTGAAGCTGTCGCTGCCTGAAAAGGCGGGGCTGTTCCAGCCGCTGGTCGACCATCCGCGCGTGCTGCGCGTCGTCGCGCTCTCGGGCGGGTTCGGCCGGACCGAGGCCTGCGCCGAACTGGCCAAGAACCCCGGCATCATCGCCAGCTTCAGCCGTGCGCTGCTGTCGGACCTGCGCCAGCAGATGACCGACGCCGAATTCGACCAGGCGCTGGGCGACGCGATCGACGAAATCTACTGCGCCTCGACGCAAAAGGCGCTGGTCGCGGCGTAACGCTTTCCTACACCCGGCGGGGCATGGCAAAAGGGCATAGGACGTTGGCGCGTGCGGTGCTCTTTGTCATTGTCGGCCGAGCCGCCCGCCAACGTCGTCACCCCGGGCTCGACCCGGGGTCCCGCTTCTTCTTCTACGGCGGGATAGCAGGCGGGACCCCGGATCAGTCCGGGGTGACGTCTAGATGCGAGTCACTCGCAACGGTGCACGCGAAACACGCGCGAGTGTGAACTTAGTGAACTTTGACACGTCCGCGCCCTTCCACCCGCCGCCACACTGGGGCAGGGAAGGCCGATGACCCTCGACGAAGATCCGCTCGGCCCGCTGTCCCCCGATTTCGCGAAGCAGTTCGTCCGCGACGTGCGCCGCCCCCCGTGCCAGCTCTACCTCATCTCCCCGCTCGACGTGACCGGAGCGTTCCCCGATCGGCTCGCCCGCGCGCTGGGTGCGGGCCCGGTCGCCGCTTTCCAGTTCCGGGTGAAGGATATTGACCAGCACGCCGCCGCGCGCCTCGCCGAACCCCTCCAGCGCATCTGCGCCGACCACGACGTCGCCTTCCTCGTCAACGACAGCATCAGCCTCGCCAAGCGCCTGGGTGCCGACGGTGTTCATCTGGGCCAGGACGACGGCGACGCCCGCGAAGCCCGCGACGTGCTGGGCCCCAATGTCCAGATCGGCGTGACTGCGCATGACAGCCGCCATCTGGCGATGGAGGCGGGGGAGGCGGGTGCCGACTATGTCGCGTTCGGCGCCTTCTATCCCACCACGACCAAGGAAGTGCGCCACGTCCCCGAACCGGTCATTCTGTCATGGTGGTCGGCGCTGTTCGAATTGCCCCGCGGCGCGCTCGGCGGGAGCACCCCCGCCAACGCCGCCCCGCTGATCGCCGCCGGCGCCGACTTCAACGCCGTCTCCGGTGCGGTGTGGAGCGGCGACGAGGCCGCTGCGATCGCGGCATTCGACGCGGTCCTCAAGGGGTAGGATCGGCGAGACCGCCGCCTCCACGTCACCCCGAGCTTGACCCGGGGTCCCGCTTCTTCT
>JAEWKG010000023.1 GCA_023386135.1 Pseudomonadota bacterium
AGACCACCGAAGGCGCCGTGGTGATGAGGTCGAGGTCGTATTCGCGGCTCAGGCGCTCCTGGATGATCTCCAGGTGCAGCAGGCCGAGGAAGCCGCAGCGGAAGCCGAAGCCCAGCGCGGCGCTCGATTCCATCTCGTAGGAGAAGCTCGCGTCGTTGAGGCGCAGCTTGGCGATGCTCTCGCGCCGCTTCTCGAAGTCCGCCGCGTCGACCGGGAATAGGCCGCAGAACACCACCGGCTGCACTTCCTTGTAGCCGGGGAGCGCCTGGGTGGCGCCGTGCTTGACCGTGGTGATGGTGTCGCCGACGCGGGCCTGCTCCACCTCCTTGATCTGCGCGGTGATGAAGCCGATCTCGCCGGGGCCGATTTCGGGCAGGTCGATGCGGCGCGGGGTGTGCGCGCCGACGCGGTCGATCAGGTGCTCGGTGCCGCCCTGCATGAACTTGACCTGCAGGCCCTTCTTGAGAACCCCGTCGATCACCCGGACGAGGATCACCACGCCGAGGTAGGGGTCGTACCAGCTGTCGACCAGCATGGCTTTCAGCGGCGCGGTGCGGTCGCCCGTGGGGGGCGGGATCTTGGCGACGAGCGCTTCCAACACGTCCTCGATGCCGATGCCGGATTTCGCGCTGGTGAGGACCGCCTCGGACGCGTCGATGCCGATGATGTCCTCGATCTCGTGGCGGACCTTTTCGGGCTCGGCGGCGGGGAGGTCGATCTTGTTGATGACGGGGACGATCTCGTGGTCGTGCTCGATCGACTGGTACACATTGGCGAGCGTCTGCGCCTCGACCCCTTGCGCCGCGTCGACCACCAACAGCGCGCCTTCGCATGCCGCCAGCGACCGCGAGACTTCGTAGGCAAAGTCCACATGCCCAGGCGTGTCCATCAGGTTGAGCTCGTAGGTCTGCCCATCCTTGGCGGTGTAGTTCAGCCGGACGGTCTGCGCCTTGATCGTGATCCCCCGCTCACGCTCAATGTCCATGTTATCAAGCACTTGCTCGCTCATCTCGCGCGCAGTCAACCCGCCCGTCGCCTGGATCAAGCGATCGGCGAGCGTCGATTTCCCGTGGTCGATGTGGGCGATTATCGAAAAATTGCGTATCAGCGAAAGGTCAGTCATCGCGCGCGCCCTTAGCGGCGGGCGCGGCGGCTGTCACGCAGAGGCCGGTCAGGCCGCGCGGTGAATGTGGGCGAGATCGACCTGCATGAATTTCGGCCGGCTTTTCGGCCCGTCGTCTCGGACGTTAGGCACGTACGAGCCGGGCGGGAGCGAAGCGAGCGGCATGCCCGCCGCGGCGAGCGCGTAAGGGCTGATGCGATGGCGGGTGCACAGCCCCTCCGCCCCGTCGCGGATCAGCTTTTGCTCAAATTCGAGGCCCTGCGCGAATCCTTCGGAACGGACCACGGTGCTCACCACCAATTGCCCGCCGCCGAGATCGAGCACCAGCGGCGTGCCGAGCGGCACTTCGAGCAGGCCCTCGATTCCCGCGCCCGACCGCGACAGGTTGCGCATCACCACCTCGTAGCGGTGATCCTCGTGGATCACGCCCACGCGGCGATAGGTCGAGCGGCGGTCGGCGCGGTGCTTTGCGGGGCCCTCGGGGTCGAACTTGAGACCGCCCTCGTTTAGGCGCGCGAGCAGGTCCTCCTGCGTCAGCGCCTTCGAGAAGATGTAGCCCTGGATGTGGCTGGCGCCGAGCTTGGTGATGAGCGCCATCTCATCCATCGCCTCGACGCCCTCGGCCACGGTCTCCATCTTGAGCGCGCGGGCAAGGCTGACGATCGCGGTGATGATCGCCGCGTTGTTGTTCTCGTCCTCGGTCAGGCCGGCGACGAAGCTGCGGTCGATCTTGATCTTGTCGAGCGGCGCGCTGCTAAGGTAGCCGAGCGAGGAGTAGCCGGTCCCGAAGTCGTCGAGTGCCAGGCGCACACCGAGCTTCTTGAGCGCCTTCAGCATCACCGCGGTGCCCTGCGGATCGCCGAGAAACACGCTCTCGGTAATCTCCAGCTCGAGCCGCTCGGGATCCAGCCCTGTCTTGTTGAGAGCGTTGCGCACGATCGTCGGCACGTCGGTGCCGGAAAACTGGATCGCCGACACGTTGACCGCGACGCGCAAGGCACCCGGCCACTCGGTCGCCTCGGCGCACGCGCGCTTCAGCACCCATTCGCCCAGCGCGTTGATGAGGTTGGTTTCCTCGGCGACCGGAATGAACTCGGCCGGACTGATCCAGCCGCGCTCCGGGTGATTCCAGCGCACCAACGCTTCGAGCGCGGTAACGTGGTGGTCCGCGGTGCGCACGATCGGCTGGTAATGCAGCTCGAGCTGGTCGTTCTGGATCGCGTCGCGCAGATCTTCCTCGATCTGCCGGCGCAGGCGGGCGCCGTCCTTGAGCTCGCTCGAGAAGAAGCGGTACTGTCCGCGCCCGCCGCCCTTCGCCGCGTAAAGCGCGAGGTCGGCGCTGCTGACGAGCTCGTCTGTGTCCACGCCGTCGTACGGCGCGATGGCGATACCGACCGAGGTGCCGATGATCGCCCGGCTGCCGTCGAGCGAATAGGGCTGCGATACCATCTGGATCACGCTGTTGGCGATCTCGCCCAGCCGCCCGCGATCGTCGATGTCGGGCAGCATCACCTGGAATTCGTCACCGCCCAGGCGGCCGATCTCGCCGCGGGTGCCGATGATGCGCTCGAGCCGCTGGGCGACCTGCTTCAAAAGCTCGTCGCCCGCCGGGTGGCCGAGGGTGTCGTTTACCTGCTTGAAGCGGTCGAGGTCGAGCATCATCAGCGCACAGCTGCGCTTCGCCGCCTTGTACGCGGTCAGCGTGGTGGTCAGCCGCGATGTCATGCGGTGACGGTTGGCCAGTCCGGTGAGCGAATCGTATTGCGCCAGGCGCGAGGCGGTGCGCTGGCTGTCGCGCACCGCGGTGATGTCCTTGGCGCTCCCGCGATATCCGAGGAATTCTCCGCCGCCGTCGAGTTGCGGCTTGGCGCAGATCGACCACCACCGCTCGGGTCCATCGACCGCGATACGCACGGGCAGATCGGCGATCGTGCTGCGCGCGCGTAGCTGGAACGCGAACGGCCGCTCGGCGCGCCCTTCCTCGTCGGCTGCATCGGGGAGGAACAGCGTGGTCAGCGGGGTGCCGATCATCTGGTCGGGCTCGAGCCCGAGGCGATGCGCGGCGCTCGCCGACATGTAGCTCAGCTTGCCTTCGACATCGGTCGCCCAGAACCAGCCGAGCTCGGACTCCTCGAACTGGTCGAGCAGCGCCAGGCGTTCGGCGTCGCCGACAGGCGCGTGGACGCTCGCCGCGGGGTCGGTGCTACGCCGATTGAAGATGCCGCCTAGTGCCACGTTGCTCCGATCTCAGGTGACGCGGACCCATGGCCGTGTGCCCGGCCTGCCGGTCGGATAGCCGGAATACCTAACTTTTTCGCTAACTCGCGCGTCATGCCGAGCGCCTGAGCTCGCGCCGCATAGCGCCCGGCGCATCGGCTTCCAGCACGGTAAGCCCACCAGAGCCATTCCGCTCCAGGGGCACCGCGAACTCCAAGCCGATGCGATCTTCCGAACACCAGCGAGTGGTCGCGGTCACGCTCTGCCGGTCAGACAGGGCAACACGGAAAGTTGTACCGGCCGGGATGTTCCACATCCCTTCCACCAGCGCGCCGGTGCCGGAAATATTGCGAATGGTGCCGTTGTAGAAATGTCCGCTGTTCTCCAGCACGACCTTGCGCAACATGGTCTGCCGCGAAGAACGCGCCGAGCGCGGACCCTTGGCGACCGCAGCGAGACCGCTCTCCAGCCGCTGCCTTCCCGACGCGGCATCGAGCGGCCGTTCGTAGATGTAGCCCTGAATATGGCTGCAACCGTACATCCGCACGAGGTCGAGCTCGTCCATCGTCTCGACCCCCTCGGCGGTGGTGTCCATTCCGAGCGCCTGCGCGAGGCCGGTGATCGACGCGATGATCGCGCCATTTCGGCTGCCGGGCTCGGTCGCTCCGCGCACGAAGCTCTGGTCGATCTTGATCTTGTCGAACGGCGCCTTCTTCAAATAGCCGAGCGAGGAATAGCCGGTCCCGAAGTCGTCGAGCGCCAACCGGACGCCGACCGCCTTCAGCGCGGCGAACATCGCGTCGGTACCTTCGTCATCGGATAGGAACACGCTTTCGGTGATTTCCAGCTCGAGACGGGACGGGGTGATGCCGGCTTGCGCGATGGCCTCGGTGACGATCGCCGGCAGGTTCGGGTTGGCGAACTGGAGCGCAGAGACGTTGACCGCGCACAGCACGTCCTCGGGCCACTGCGCGAGGTCCGCGCAGGCGGTCCGGATGGCCCACTCGCCAATCGCGTTGATGAGCCCCGATTCCTCGGCGATGGGCACGAACTTTTCCGGCGACAGCCAACCATGTTCCGGGTGCCGCCAACGCAGCAAAGCCTCGAACCCTGCGATCTTCTCGGTCGCGGTGTGGACGACCGGCTGGTAGTAAAGCTGGAGCCCGCCGTTCGCGATCGCGTCGCGCAGATCCTGCTCCAGCCGGCTGCGTTCTTCCGCGTGCGAGTGGAGGTCGGCCGAATAGAAATGGAACCGCCCGCGTCCGGCGTCCTTCGCCGCGTAGAGGGCAAGGTCGGCGTTGCGGATAATCGCTTCGCTGGTCACCCCATCGTCGGGAGCAATTGCAATGCCGATCGACGCGCCGATCACTACCCGTTGCCCCTCGATCGAGTACGGGTGCGACAGCGAGCCGACTACGTCGTTGGCGAGCGCGCTCAACTGGTCCCGATCGCAGCGGCCCGGAACGATAATCTGAAACTCGTCCCCACCTAGGCGGCCGACGCGGCCCATCTTGTCGACCGCGCGTTCGAGACGCTGCGCCACCTGCTTGAGCAACGCGTCGCCCGCAGGGTGACCCAGCGTGTCATTGACATGCTTGAAGCGGTCGAGGTCGAGCAGCAACACAGTGCAATCGCGGTGCATCTCGAGCGGCGCGGTGAGAATCTTCTCGAGGCTCTGCGACATCTGGAACCGGTTCGCGAGACCGGTGAGCGAGTCGAAGTGGGCGAGGCGCGAGGCATGCTCGGCGCTCTTGCGTTTCTCGGTGAGATCGGTGCCCGAGCCGCGGAAGCCGCAGAAGTTCTGGAACGCATCGAACACCGGCCGCCCATTGATCGACCACCAGCGTTCTTCGAGCTCGGTCCCCGCCCGCACGGCGAGGTCGGTGAAGCCCGAGCGCGCCGACAGATGGAACAGCAGGGTGCGCTCGCCTTCGTTGTTGCCGGTGCCGAGATCGAACAGTTCGGCAAACGGGCGGCCGATCAGCTCGCCCTCGGCGCGGTCGAGGATGCGCGCGACGCTGTCGGAGACATAGGTGATCTGCCCGCGGCGGTCGGTTTCCCAGAACCAGCCCTGCCCTGTCTCCTCGTAGTCGTGGAGGATGTCTTCGGCGCGGTGGCGCACGCGCTCGAGCGCGGCTTGGCGTTCGTCCTCGGTGCGATTGATGCGTGACTGATAGCGGGTCACCAGCACCATCACGGCGATGCCGGCGCCAGTCGCTCCTATCGCGTTGAGCGACGCGTCCATTGCGGCGTAGACGCCCCACAAGCCTGCCTTCCCCGCGAAGATGATCTTGAGCCGATTGCCGAGCAACGCGGTCATCACCGCGGTCAGCGAAACGAGCGTCGCGACCCCCCAGTGGTAAGCGAGGCCGCCTGCGAGCATCCAGTAGGAGAACGCCGCCGAAGTCAGCGCGATCGGCAGGATGACGGCGAAGACCATCAGCCCGAGCGCGGCAACCGAATTGGCCGCGAGCTGCTCCTCGATCCGCATCAACTTGGGCGCGAAGGCGAAAATCGCGGTCGCTACGATGGCGCAGATGAGACTGAACAACGGCGGGAACGAGTACCCCGCAACCGCGGCGAACAGCAGTGCACCGCTGACGAAAATGGCGACCCGGTTCCACTGGCGCGGCACGCGGCAGACGGGCAGGCCTGACGGCGCGAACTTGGGTGCTCCGCGGGGGCGATGGCGGCGACGGGCGGTGGGCTGGCGACGCGAGGGTTCGGGCGTCTCGGGCGCCGGTTCCACGGCTATGACCTGCGGACGCGTGTCCGCGGCGTGCGGGCGATCCCTATCGTCGCGCTCCGCCGACAGCACCTGCCTTCCCATTCCGGCCATGCTCGGCTTGTGCGCCCGGGCGCTTGACAACAGGTTAAAAAGTGCTGCGCGAGAAGCGAATTTCCGCAAGAAAACGCTTTGTGGGCAATAGTTAACGCGGCATTGCCACAGGCCGCTGTGGTCCGCTTGCCAAGCGCGGCGCGACGTTGCATGACTTAAGGCGGGTGTGGCGAGGGAGAGCGCGTGCGATGAGCAGCCGGTTGGAGAACGAAGCCGCCCAATCGACTACTGCGCTCGGCCCGATGGTCGGCCTGGTGCGCGAGGATTTCGCCGGCGCGGTTGCACTCCTGTTACGCGAGACGGCCAGCGATCCCGCCCGCACGATGCGGCATGCGCGCAGCATGGGCGAGGACATGATCCAGATCATGACCGGCAAGAGCGAACTCGCGCCCGACCCCAAGGACAAACGGTTCAAGGACCCGGCGTGGACCTACAACCCGTTCCTGAAGGCCGGGGCGCAGTACTATCTCGCGGTCCAGAAGGGGATGAAGAATTGGCTCGCCGATCTCGAGCTCGACGCGATCGAGCGCGACCGGGCGAACTTCATCAGCCAGATCATCATCGACGCGCTCGCCCCGACCAACACCCTCATCGGCAACCCCACCGCGCAGAAGCGGCTGGTCGACAGCGGGGGCTTGTCACTGATCAAGGGCCTCAAGAACGCCTACAACGACATGGTCCACAACAAGGGCATGGTCAGCCAGGTGGACAAGCGCCCATTCAAGCTGGGCGAGAATGTCGCGACCAGCAAGGGTGCGGTCGTGCTCCGCACCGAGATGATGGAGCTGATCCAGTACGCGCCCATGACCGACGAGGTCTACACGATCCCGCAGCTCACCATCCCGCCGCAGATCAACAAGATGTACATCAACGACCTCTCGCCCGAGAAGTCGGTGGTGAAATATCTGGTCGACGCCGGGATGCAGACCTTCGTCATCAGCTGGCGCAACCCGACCAAGGAGCAGGGCTCCTGGGGCATGGCCGATTATGTCGCCAGCTGCGAAGAGGCGATGCGCGCGGTCGCGAAGATCACCGGCAGCGACAAGGTCAACGTCTCGGCCGGCTGCTCGGGCGGGCAGACCGCCTCGGTGTTGGCGAGCAAACTGGCGGCGGAAAACAGCGACCTGCTCGGCGCGCTGACGCTGATGGTCTGCGTACTCCACCCGCAACACGGCGATATCGAGGCCGGCGCGTTGATGACCGACAACGGCCTCGCGCTCGCCAAACAGCGCGCGGCGAAGGGCGGGATCATCAAGGGTAACGATCTGTCGCGCGGGTTCGCCTGGCTGCGGCCGAACGACCTTATCTGGAACTACGTCATCAACAACTATCTGCTCGGCGACGATCCGCCGGCCTTCGACGTGCTGTTCTGGAATTCGGACGCGACCAACCTGTCGGCCACGCTGATGGGCGATTTCCTCACCCTGTCGGAGACGCTCGCCTTCACCAAGCAGGGCGAGGTCGAGATGGCGGACCACAAGGTCGACCTGTCGAAGGTCGATGCCGACCTGTTCATCCTCGGCGGGGTGACCGACCACATCACCCCGTGGCGCGCGACCTATCGCTCGACCCAATTATTCGGCTCGGACGACGTGACCTACGTCCTTAGCCAGTCGGGCCACATGCAGGCGATCCTCAACCCGCCGGGCAATCCCAAGGCGAAATACTACGTCCAGAAGGGCGACGGTCCGCTCCCCGCCACCGCCGAGGAGTGGCTGCAGGGCACCGAGGAGCAGGCGGGATCGTGGTGGCCGTTCTGGCTCCAGTGGCTGCAGGACCGCTCGGGCGCGAAGAAGGCGGCGCCCAAAAAGCTCGGCGGCAAGGGTTTCGAGGCGACCGATCCCGCGCCCGGGCGTTACGTCCTCGAACAAGCGTGAAGGAACCCGCTATCCCGACCGATCCCATGACCGCCGCCGACGTCCGCCTGATGGAAGTGAGCGGGCGCACGCTGCGCGTCGCCACCTGGCGGCTCGACCTGCCGTCCGAGCACCTGCCGGTGCTGTTCTTCAACGGCATCGGCGCGAATATCGAGGCGGTGGCCCCGCTCGCCGAAGCACTCGACGACCGTGGGTTCGTGATGTTCGACATGCCTGGCGTGGGCGGCTCGCCCGAGCCGACCGTGCCCTACAACCCGTTCACGATGGGCTGGACCACCGCCAAGCTGCTCGACCAATTGGGCCTCGAGCAGGTCGATGTGATGGGCGTGAGCTGGGGCGGCGCGATGGCGCAGCACTTCGCGCTCCAGCACGGCAGCCGCGTGCGGCGGCTGATCTTGTGTGCCACCACCGCGGGTATGCTGATGGTGCCGGGCAGCCCTGCCGCGCTGAGCAAGATGGCCGACCCCCGCCGCTACGTCGACGCGGCCTTCATGGAGAAGCACTTCGCCACGCTCTACGGCGATGCGCTCGGCAAGACGGCGGGCAAGAACTCGCACATCGGCCGCCTCAAGCCGCCGAGCCGGCGCGGCTATCTCTACCAGCTCATCGCCATGCTCGGCTGGACCAGCGCGCCCGCCCTGCCCTTCCTCAGGAAACCGACGCTGATCATGATGGGCGACGAGGACGCGATCGTGCCGCTGGTCAACGGCCGCTTCCTCCACGCGCTCATCCCCGGCAGCGAGTTGGAAGTCTTCGAAGGCGGCGGCCACCTGTTCCTGCTCAGCCACCGCGAGCAGTCGGTCGCCTCGATCCGCGAGTTCCTCGACCGCGAGGAGCCCAAAGCGGACAGACTCCAAGCCGCATGACCCGCCACCTCGCGATCGTCGGCTCGGGGCCCGCGGGATACTACACCGCCGAGGCCGCGCAGAAGAAGTGGGGCGACGATGTGCGGGTCGACGTGTTCGACACCCTTCCCGTCCCCTACGGCCTGATCCGTACCGGCGTCGCGCCCGATCACCAGTCGATCAAGGGTGTCAGCAAACGCTACGAGACGACCGCGCTCAGCGAAAACGTCCGCTTTGTCGGGAATGTGACGATCGGCAAGGACCTGTCGGTCGACGAACTGCAGCAGCTCTATGACGCGGTCGTGTTCGCCACCGGCGCGCCGCACGACAGGCCGCTCGGCATCCCGGGCGAGGATCTCGCCAACGTATTCGGCAGCGCGGCGTTTGTCGGCTGGTACAACGGCCACCCGCAGTTCGCGAACCTCGCCCCCGACCTCTCGGGCAAGTCGGCGGTGGTGATCGGCATGGGCAACGTCGCGCTCGATGTCGCGCGCATCCTGTCGAAGACCGAGGGCGAGTTCGCCGGCAGCGACATCGTCAATCACGCGCTCGATGCCCTGCGCGGCTCCAATATCCGCACCGTCACCATCGTCGGCCGCCGCGGCCCGCACCAGATCATGATGACGCCCAAAGAGCTAGGCGAACTGATGCACCTCGAGCGCGCCAGCCCGCGCGTAGATCCGGCCGACCTGCCGGCGGTCGACGAGGACGCGATCCTCGAACCGGGCCTGCGCAAGTCGGTCAGCCACCTGCGCAGCTTCGCCGCCATCCCCGAGAGCGAGCGCGCCGACAAGGCGATCGAGATCGACTTCGACATGTTCGCATCCCCGGTGCGCCTGCTCGGCGACGGCAAAGTCGCAGGCGTCGAGGTCGAGCGCACCAGGGTCGAAGCCGGCCGCGCGGTCGGTACCGGCGAGACCTATGTGATCCCCGCCGATCTCGTGGTCGCGTGCATCGGCTACCGCAGCTCGCCGATCCCCGGCGTCCCGTTCGACGACCGCGCGGGGAAGTTCGCCAACGACGAGGGGCGCATCGTCCCCGGCCTTTATGCCGTCGGCTGGGCGCGGCGCGGCCCGACCGGCACGATCGGCACCAACCGCCCCGACGGCTTCGGCGTGGTCGACAAGATAGCCGAGGATTTAGAGAGCGGCGCGCTCGGCAACGCGCCCAAGCAGGGCCGCACCGGCTTCGATGCCCTCGCGGCCGACCGCAATCTTGACATCGTCACCTTCCGCGACTGGAAGAAGATCGAGGAAGCCGAGAACCAGGCCGCGCGCGACGGCGCCCCGCGCGAGAAATTCGTCGACATCGAGAGCATGATTCGCGCCCGCGGGCCCGCCTGACGCTACGTCACGGCGAGCCGCGCAGGCCGCGCTGGACTCACAAGTTGCATTATGAGACCGTCTGCTCCGGAGAGAGGAGCACCAGCATGCCCGCATTCGACCTGATCATCCGCAATGGCACCATCGTCGATGGCACCGGCCACGAACGTTTCACCGGCGACATCGCGATCAAGGACGGCCTGATCGCCCAGGTCGGCGAAGTGCGCGGCGACGCGGCAGACGAGATCGACGCAGGCGGCAAGATCGTCACCCCCGGCTTCGTCGACATCCACACGCACTACGACGGCCAGGCGACCTGGGACCAGGAAATGGCGCCGTCGAGCTGGCACGGCGTCACTACCGTGGTCATGGGCAACTGCGGCGTCGGCTTCGCGCCTGCGCATCCCGACCGGCACAACTGGCTGATCGGCCTGATGGAAGGCGTCGAGGACATTCCCGGCACCGCGCTCGCCGAAGGCATGAAGTGGAACTGGGAGACCTTCCCCGAATACCTCGACGCGCTCGAAGAACTGCCGCGCACGATCGACGTCGGCACCCATGTGCCCCACGGCGCCGTGCGCGCCTATGTGCTCGGCGACCGCGAGCGGCCCGGCGCGGTCCCGACGGCCGAGGACATCGAGGCGATGGGCAAGATTGTCGAGGAAGGCGTGCGCGCCCGCCCGCTCGGCATCTCGACCAGCCGCACCG
>JAEWKG010000048.1 GCA_023386135.1 Pseudomonadota bacterium
CCGCGGGGACTAGCGGGAACAGAACGGGAATTTTGAGCGTAACGGGTCGGTAAGGGCGGAGACGTCCGAACGGATCGACGCCTTGCAGTGAAGATCCCGGCCGCGGAGCCTGAGCGCGAACGAAAAAGGCCGCCCCTTGCAGGGCGGCCCTCTCGAATTCGCTTGATTGGAATTCAGCCGTCGTAATCGCCGCCGACGCTCGTCGAGCGAACTGGAGCGGCAGCGGTGATGCGCAGCGCTTCGGCCGACTGGCTGAGCGAGCCGACCTCGTCGGCCTCGTCCTCGTCATCGGGCAGGATCTTCTGCAGGCCGACGACGACCGATTCGTGCAGTTCCTTGGGCCGGATCGTCTCCTCCGCGATCTCGCGCAGGGCGACGACCGGGTTCTTGTCGCGGTCGCGGTCGATGGTCAGCTCGGCGCCGCCCGAGATCTCGCGGGCGCGCTGCGCGGCCAGCAGGACGAGATCGAAGCGGTTGGGAATCTTGTCGACGCAATCTTCGACGGTAACGCGCGCCATCGGGCACTCCGAATAAACAGGTGGTTCGGGAAAGCGCGCCACCTAGGGAAGAGGCGTCGCCAAGTCAAGAAAATGCCTCTAGGCCGACCTTGATGGAGTACACCGATCCGCCTCCGTTCGAGATCGAAGCGCAGGACCACAAGTTCGTCTTCTACCCCGCGGGCAAGGATCGGCTGGCAGCGCTGCTCGGACTGATCGAGGCGGCCCAGCGAACGATCAGGATGTGCTTCTACATATTCGCCGAGGACGCGAGCGGCATTCTGGTGCGCGACGCGCTGGCCGCCGCGGCGCGGCGCGGGGTCGACGTCAACCTGATCGTCGACGGCTTCGGCGCCGATGCACGCAAGGTCTTCTTCGCCCCGATGACCGATGCGGGCGGCACCTTCTGCTGCTTCTCGCCGACAATCTCGCAGCGCTACCTCATCCGCAACCACCAGAAGATCGTGGTGGTGGACGAGCGCGTGGCGATGATCGGCGGCTTCAACGTCGAGGACAGCTATTTCGCGCCGCCGGAGGTCAACGGGTGGAACGATCTCGGCGTGACGCTCGAAGGTGCAGCGGTGTTGCAGCTCACGCGCTGGTACGATGCAGTCGAGAAATGGACCCTCGATCCGCACGCCAAGTGGCGCTCAATCCGCCGCCTCGTGCGCGACTGGCAGCCGGGCGACGGCCCGGTGCGGGTGCTGATCGGCGGTCCGACCCGCGGGCTGTCGAGCTGGGCGAAATGCGTACGCGCCGACCTCACCGGGGCGCGCCGGCTCGACATGCTGATGGCCTATTTCTCGCCCTCCAACCGCAGCTTGCGCGCCATCGCCCGCGTCGCGCGTCGCGACGGCGCGCGGCTGGTGATGGCGGCCAAGAGCGACAACGGCGCGACCATCGGCGCCACCCGTTCGCTCTACGATTACCTGCTCAAGCGGCGCGCGAAGATCTGGGAGTTCGAAGCCTCCAAGCTCCACACCAAGCTGATCGTGATCGACGACAAGAGCTTCGTCGGCAGCGCCAACTTCGACATGCGCAGCCTGTATCTCAATCTTGAGGTGATGCTGCGAATCGAGGACCAGGCGCTCGCGGATCGACTGTCGGAGTTCGTCGGCCACCTGATCCCGGCATCGACCCAGATCACGCCCAGCGTGCACAAGAAACGCGCGACGCTGCTCAACCGGGTGCGCTGGAACCTGTCATGGTTCCTCGTCGCGGTGGTCGATTATACGGTCAGCCGTCGGCTCAATCTCGGCCTTTAATCGTAGCCATAGCCCGCGCCGCCCTCGGCAAGGTCGCTGAAGCGGGTGATCTTGGCTTCGAACTTCATCCGGATCTTGCCGGTCGAGCCGTGGCGCTGCTTGGCGATGATCAGCTCGGCCAGACCGAACACCGGGTCCATCCGCCGCGCCCATGCCTCGTGCGCGTCGTGGACTTCCTGCGAATCCTCCGGCCCCGGCCGCTTCGGCTCGGAGGCGGCGATGTAGTAGTCCTCGCGGAAGATAAACCACACCATGTCTGCGTCCTGCTCGATCGAGCCCGATTCGCGCAGGTCGGACAGGATCGGCCGTTTGTCCTCGCGGCTTTCGACCGCGCGGCTGAGCTGCGACAGCGCGATCACCGGTACGTCGAGTTCCTTCGCCAGCGTCTTGAGCCCGCGGCTGATCTCCGAGATTTCGTTGACGCGATTGTCGTTGGCGCGGCCGGTGCCCTGCAGCAACTGCAGGTAGTCGACGATGATGAGCCCGATGTCGTTCTTGCGCTTCAGCCGCCGCGCGCGGGTGCGCAGCGCGGCGATGGTCAGCGCCGGCGTGTCGTCGATATAGAGCGGCAGTTCGGACAGGCGCTGGCTGGCGAACGACAGCTTCTGGAACTCATCGCGCGACAGCTTGCCCATGCGCAGCGCTTCGCTCGAAATCTCCGCCTGTTCGGCGAGGATACGCGTGGCGAGCTGGTCGGCGCTCATTTCCAGGCTGAACAGCGCGACGCCGGCGCCGACCGATTCCTTCTCGGCGATCCCGTCGCGGCGGTCGCGCAGCAGGCGCTCGGCGCAGTTGAAGGCGATGTTTGTCGCCAGCGACGACATGCCCATGCCCGGGCGCCCGGCGAGGATGATGAGATCGGAGTTGTGCAGGCCGCCGATCTTGTCGTTGACCGAGGAAAAGCCGGTGGTCTTGCCCGATACGTGGCCGCCGGAATTGATCGCCTTCTCGATCATTCCCAGCGCCTTCTTGGTCGCCGAGCCGAAGCTCGCGGCTTCCGTGGCGGGCGCGGCGCCTTCGGCGACGTCGAACAGCGCGGCTTCGGCAGCCTCGATCTGCGCCATCGGCGCGACGCTCTCGCTGGTGTCGAGCGCGCCCTCGACGAGGTTGCGGCCGACGCTGACCAGTTCGCGCAACAGCGCGAGGTCGTAGATCTGCTCGGCCAGCTCGCGCGGCGCGAGCAGGCCCTGGCCGTCGGCGGTCAGCCGCGCGAGGTAGGTGATGCCGCCCAGTTCCTTCAGCGCCTCGTCGGCTTCGAAATAAGGCTTGAGGGTCACCGGCGTGACCACCGCGTTGCGGTCGAGCAGGGTCAGCACGCGTTCGAAGACGCGCTGGTGGACCGGCTCGAAAAAGTGCTGCGGGCGCAGCGGCGTCGGCAGTTCCTCGAGCACCCGGTTGTCGATCAGCACCGCGCCGAGGAACGCGGCCTCCGCCTCGATATTCGCAGGCAGGGCGCGGATCGGGGCCGAATCGGTGGCAGCGGCGGGACGGAGGAGGAGGTCGGTTTCGGCCATGGGCGGCTCATGGTCTATCCGTGGCGCCGCGGAAAGTCGCGGGTGGATCGCGAGGTCTGACAGCCTTGTGGAAACCCTTGCTTGCCACCCTTCGCATCTGCGAGAAGCCGCCCGCCATGGCCGACTACCGGATCGCCAAGATATCGCTCGACGAGGACACGATCCTCTGGCGCAATGCCGACGTCGAGCAGGAACGGCGGGTGGCGATCTACGACCTGATCGAGGACAACACATTCAAGCCGCTCCGTTCGGTCGAAGCAGGGCATCATGGGCCGTACGCGCTGCAACTTGCGGTACAGGACGGACGACTGGCGCTGACGATCGGCAGCGAGGCGGGCGAGCCGCTCGAAACGCTGATCCTCGGCCTCGCGCGGTTTCGGCGCCCGATCCGCGACTACTTCGCGATCTGCGACAGCTATTACCAGGCGATCCGCAAGGCGACCGCGGCCGAGATCGAGACGATCGACATGGCCCGCCGCGCGATCCACGACGATGCCGCCGACCTGCTGCTCGAACGGCTCGAGGGGAAGGTCGAGACCGATCATCTC
>JAEWKG010000169.1 GCA_023386135.1 Pseudomonadota bacterium
CGGATCAGCTGCCTTGAGTGACGGTGGCGATGTTGCCCGTGCCGTTCTGATTGACGGTCGACGCATTGCCGTCCGACGACTGGGTCACCGTGGCGGTGTTGCCCGTGCCGTACTGAACGAGCAGCGAGTCGTTGTCCGCACCGCTCTGCGTCACGTCTGCGATGTGGCTCGTGCCCAGCTGGTTGAGCTGGCTCACGTTGCTCACGCCCGACTGCGTGGTGCTGGCGGTGTTGCTGCTGCCACCCTGGATGATGTCGGCCTTGGAGTCGTCGCCGCCAACCGCTTGGGTGATCGTGCCGGTGTTGCCTGTGCCAGGCGCGTAGTTGTAGCCATACGTGCCCGGGACAATCTGTTCGTAGCCCTGGTAGATCGTCGCGCGCGACCGGTCCGCTGCCTGCCCGACAGTGGCGGTGTTGCCGTCACTGATCTGCTCGACATCCACGACGTTGTAGCCCGTATTAAGCGCAGAGGCCTTGCCCGACTGCATGACATCGGCCTTGTTGTTGCTACCAGCCTGCCAGACGTAGCTGTCCGCATACTGAGACGTTGCGGCCTGTGTGACGGTGGCGTTGTTGCCGACAGCGATATCGTCGCGGGGAACGTACGACTGATAGCCCTGGAACAGGGTGCTCACGCCGTTCGCGCCGCGCTGAGTGACCGAGCTGTCATTGTTCGTGCCATCGACGCGGGTGTAGTTCTCGGTGTTCGCGGCCGACTGGATGACGCCGGCGGAGTTGCCGTCGCCGTTCATCCGCACGCTGCTGTAGGCGTTGGACGAACCGGCCTGCTGGTCGACGTTCGCGGTGTTGCCCGAGCTGGCGGTATTGGTCAGACCCTGCTCGACAACGCTTTCGTTGTCGCTTCCGGCCTGCGCGACGATGGCGCTGTTGCGCTCACCCTTCTGGTCGATGTCCGAGTTGTTGTTCACGCCGCTCTGGTTGACGCTCGCATCGTTGTCCGCACCGGCCTGGTCGATGGTCGAAACCAGGTCCGTGCCGTTCTGGATGACCGAGGCGTCGAGCAGACTCGGGTTTTCGCTGCTCAGCTGGTTGATGGTCGACTCATTGCTGAGGCCGGTCTGCGACACTGACGCATGCGAAGCGGTGGCCGAGCCCGGACCGCCAACGAGCTCCTGGCGAATTGCCGAAGCGTTCTCGTCGCCGTTCTGAAGAACACTGGCGACAGCGCGGCTCGCCGGGTTCTGATCGATCGTCGAGGTGTTGTCGTCGCCAACCTGAGTAACGCCCGCCGAGGCAGTCTCGTCGATCGCGTCGCCGACCGAGTTGAGCGAGCCGCCCTGGTTGATGATCGAGGAGTTGCCGGCGCCATCCTGGTGCACTTCGGCGCCGTTGGCGGTGCCGCTCTGGGTCACGCTGGAGGTGCTGTCGCCGTTCTGCTCGACGAACACCCGGTTGCGGTTGTCAACGCCTTCGCCGGGCTGCTGGACGACAGTCGAATCCGAGCTGTTGCCCGATTGCTTGACGGTCCCGGTGTTGTTGCGGGCAGCGTCACCCGTCGTGTTGCTGGCCGACTGCGTGACCGACGACGTTCCGTTGGCTCCGCTCTGTGAGACGTCCGCGTCGTTGCCGCGGCCGGGCTGGGTCACGGTGCTGCCGTTGTTCGAACCGCTCTGGGCCACAACGGCGCCGAGATCGGTGCCGTTCTGATTGACGGTCGAGTTATTGTTGCCAGCGGCAAGCGCCGGGGTGGCAAACAGGGCCGCGGCGGATACCGAGGCCATCAGAAATCTCTTCATATCAAAGCTCCAAAAATGATCCGTGAAACTGCGGCCCGGCATCCAGCGGACGGTCCGCCGGATGCTGAAGCATGGACCCTTTGCGGGCCTCGAGTTTTCGGCCGAACCGAGCGGACCGCGTGGGCACCGCGCGAAACGGGGTTTCCGGACGAGAGCTTGCTTTCAGGATTCTTTAATCCTGCACGTGCAGGAACGTTGGGTACGCCGGGGCGTCGATCCTGGAACATGGTTGTCAAACTCCTTCCGGAGATTCATAACCATGACTGTCTTGCGCCTCGGCGCTTGGCAGACACGGTTGTCTCACACGCAACTTGGTCATTCCGGGCGCGTCGGAGCTGCAACTCCGGCGCGCCTTTCCTTTTACCGATCCCGCTTCGGGCGGCTGCAACCGCCCGGGTGAGACCATCGGGGCCTCCGCGCTTGAGCGGCAGGGCCCGACCCCCTGCCAGCGCATCGATCACCGCCAGGCGGCGATCAATTCCGTGATGCCCCCCGCTCTTCGCGACGCGGCGATTGCTCGTCGACGTCGTTGGCGGCGGTGCGCTTGATCTTCTGCGGCGCCATCGGCGGAGCATTGCGCAGCGCGTCGGCCATCTTTTTCGGATCGACCTTCCCGTCGCGCTCAATGTCGTATTGCGAGAGCAGCGGGGCGCCGACTTCGGGGTTGGCGAACTTCCATAGGTTGAGCTCGACCCCTTCGAGGACGAGCGAATGTACCGCCTTCTCGATCGCCTGCTGCAAGGCGAGCTGATCCGGCTCGTTGGTGGTGTACCCGGCCTCCGCCTCGAGCAGCTCCTTGAACGCCACGAAGCGGAAGGTGTTGCCACTCAGCGCCTGGCTGGCGATGGTCTTGGAGGCGGTGACGGTGGTGAGCACCTCGCCGGTCCGCACCGAGACCGCGCGCAGGTATACGGTCACCGTATCCTGGCGGTATTCGGCGTGGGCGCCGATGCCGAGGAACGCCGCACCGGCGCCGCCGGTCACGGTGTTGGTGTCGTAGCCGACAATCCCACCTTCGAGCAGCACCCCGGCGAACAGCAACGCGGGCAGGGCCTGCGTGTTGAGTTCCTTCTCGCCCAGGTAACGTTCGCGCATCTCGCGGATGATCTGGCGTTCGTTGAGGAGGTTCTTCAGGCTCTCGCGCTCGACGATGGTGAACCATTGGCGATTGCCCGCGTCCTGCAGCGCCTTGACCAGGATCGAGGCGCCGCCCTGGCTGACCGCGCGCGACAGCGTCTGCCCTTGCTCGGTCGGCTTGAACTGGCCGGTCTGGTCGGAAAACCCGTAGACCGCGACCGCAACCGGCCGATCGGGCGCGGGCAGCGCCGCGAGCAGGGTCTGCGTTTGAGTCCGGTCGGGAATGAACGCCTTCGACGTGGTCTCCGGAAACGCGGTGTTTCCGCTACCGGTCAAGGTCTGGCAACCCGAGAGCGAAAGGGCGGCAAGCCCCGCAAGGATCAGTTTGTGCGACATCGACCGGACCTCAGGGTGCGACGTCGATGAATGTGGGGATGACGATGGTGGTCACTTCACCGGTGTCATTATCGGTGATGGTGAGCGTCACCTCGGTCAGGCTGCGCACGAAGCTGATGGTCTGGCCGCCGAAGCTGATCGTGCCGCTGTCCTGCGGGTTCTCGCCGAAGATCGCATCGACGATCTGCGAGGACAAGGCGGACAGCAGGCGCGACTGCAACTGGCGGGCGAAGATGTCCGCCTGCGAGCTGTTCGCGGTCGCCTTCGGGTCCTTGTAGTCGTTCTGTGCGTTCGCGATGCCGAGCAGGTGCGCGGAGTTGAAGGGGTTGCCGCCGAACGTCGGATCAATCGGCTGGTACGTGATGTCCTGCGCAGCGGCCGGCACCGCGCCTAACGCGGTCACAACAGCCAGGGCAGCCGCAATGGGCGCTCGAATAAACATGTCTGAATGCTTCCCCTCGGAGGGGCATGCGACCCCTCTCCCTAACTTTCTTGAACTTTGTTAAGTTCTCGAAAGCTAACGCTAATCTAACCCTTCGATGCCCGATTCGCATCCCCAAGACAGGGGAAGAGCGAGAATCTTCCCGATGCGCGCGAAAGCTGTCTCTGAACGGGACAGAATGGGGCGGAGATCTAGCACGAGCAGAAACCGCGCACGAGTTGCGTCAATTGGACCGCCGTCTCCACCCCGGCTTTGGAATGGATCTGCTTCAGGTGGCTGCGCACGGTGCTGAGCGAGACGTTCATTCGCTCCGCGATTTCGCGCGGACTGTTGAGCCGCGCGAACTGATCGAGCACGCGCGTTTCGGCCGTCATCAGCCGCAACGCGCGGGCGAGGCCGCTTTCCGCGACACCGCGATGCGGAATCGACAGACTGACCAGCAGGCAGATCGCGTCCTGCTCGGCTTGCGGAGACCAGCCGAGAAGCATCGCCCAATGCCGCCTGTTCTGGCCTCGCAGCAGAACGCTGCCGCAATCACCGGAAATGCCTTCGATGAATTCGACCAGTGACGCGGTTGCGGACGGACTATCCGCGGACAGCTTTCCGTCATTGATCTGCAGCGGAACGGGCGCAGTGAGCAGGGCGGCGGCGTTGTCGCTTCGCCACAGGACGCGCTGGTCACGAGTGATGACGAGGCGCGGCCGCGCATCGACCAGGCCGAGCATCGTTTCGAATTGTTCATCGAGGAGAGGCCGGCAAGCGCCAGCCTCGATTGAATTGACAGCGACCCTCACGCGACCTCCACGCACAAATATCGTCGCAGCGCAGGGCTGCGAGCAAGAATTTGCGAACCGGACCGCGAGTCATTTCTATTCGCTAAACGCGAATGACGCTCTTTGATTTGCTCTAGACCAGACTTTTATCCGATCAAGAAATTACCGCTCCAATCCCCCATTATGGTGCAATCCACCAGATCACGCCATCAAACGGAAGCTGACTTTGATTTCCACATCGGCAGGCTCCACGCCGAAAGCCTCGGCGATGCGTAATTGACAGTCCTCGACCAGCCCGCGCCCTTCGCCAGAAGTCGGCTCCATCGCGGGCTTGCCGTTGAGTATGTATTCGGGCGGAAGGTCGAGCAGCTCGGCAATCTCGCGCAACCGGGCCGTGCGCGGACGGATCTTGTCGGTTTCCCAACCCCAGACGCTGGTCTTCGAAACGCCGAGCGCATCGGCGAGATGGTCCAGCGACCAGCCCTTGAGTTTGCGCGCCGCGCGGATGCAGTTGCCCGCGGTTCCGTTAAACGACGGCGCTAAGGGCGAATGCATGTTCATAGGGGCTGCGATCCCGCCGATGATCCCAGCCGCTGCGGCCGGGCGTTACCTAACTTTCGACTCGTGTAACGCTAACGCCCCGTCGTCTGCAATGCCTTTTTTCAAACAGAAACAAGAGATTGCGGAATGTTAGTTTCCCTCCGGTCAACCTATGCAGCGTCAGGTCGAACCGCTCAGCACGGAGCCTTTCGGGTCTCGTTTCGGGACGGCGTGAGCGCCGAAAGGCGCCAGGCATCTAGCTAACGTTCGCAAGCTGTGTTCAAATACCGCATAACGTCGACGTAAATGCCGAGGGGGAAATGGGGGATTTCGACGCGCCAGTACTGGGGCGGGTGTCGGGCACCGATGGTGCCGTGGCGGCTTGTACGTTCGATGCAGCGCTGTTGCGTGCGGAGCGGCGGGCAAGCGATGACGGCGCGCACAACCGCTCGATCGGGGGGATCGTCCGGATCGATGCGTCGGGCACGCCGGTGTTTGCGACCGTTGTTTCCTTGCATGGCGATCCTGGCGACTCCGCCCGGATCGCCGCCGAGTGCGAATACATCGGCGAAGGCATCGTCGGGCCGGCGGGGGCGCTCGCCGGCTTCCACCGCGGCGTGACCGCCTTCCCGCAGCCGGGCGACCCGCTGCGGTTCGCGACCGAGGGCGAGCTCGAAGCGATCTTCGCGCCGCCCGACATGCCGCACATCGAATTGGGCACGGTGTTCCCCACCGCCGGGGTCCGCGCGCCGGTCCTGTTCGACCAGTTCCTCGGCCGCCACTTCGCCATCGTCGGGTCGAGCGGATCGGGCAAGTCGACCTCCGTTGCCCTGCTGCTCGACCGGATCGTCGCGCAGGCGGGCGGCGGGCACGCCGTGATCCTCGACCCGCACGGCGAGTACGCGCTGGCGTTCGGCGACCGGGCGCAGGTGTGGGACGTCGGCAACCTCGTGCTCCCCTACTGGGCCCTCAACCTCGAGGAGCACTGCGACGTGTTCGTCGCGGCCGAGGGGGACGAGCGGACGATCGACGCCAACATCCTCGCCAAGGTCCTGCAGCGCGCGCGGATGCGCAACATCGGCCTCGCCGACCCCGCCCGGGTCACCGCCGACACCCCCGTCGCCTACCAGTACGCCGACCTCGTCGAGGCGCTGGAGGAGGAGGCGGGCCGCCTCGAGAAGATCGCGGAGGCCAGCCGCTACACCCACCTGCGCCTGACCATCGAGCAGTTCTTCCGCGACCGCCGCTTCGGCTTCATGTTCGATGCCGAGCACGCCTCGGCCTCGATCGAGCAGCTGCTCGGCAACCTCCTGCGCATTCCCAACGCCGGCAAGCCGATCTCGATCGTCAACCTCGCCGGGGTGCCGACCGAGGTGGTCAACGTCGTGGTGGCGACGATCGCGCGGCTGACGCTGGACTACGCCATCTGGGCCCCCCGCGACACGCATCCCCCGATCCTGCTGGTGTGCGAAGAGGCGCACCGGTACCTGCCGCACACCCCGAACGAGGCGACCCGCTCGGTCCGCCGCCAGCTCGAACGGATCGCCCGCGAAGGGCGCAAGTACGGCGTGTGCCTCGGCCTCGTCAGCCAGCGCCCGTCGGAGCTCAGCGACACCGCCCTGTCGCAGTGCGGCACGATCCTCTCGCTCCGGCTGAGCAACCAGGCCGACCAGGCGAGCCTCGTCGCCGCGCTGACCGAAGGCGCGCGCAGCATCGCCGGCGCGGTGGGGGCGCTGCGCAACCGCGAGTGCATCATCAGCGGCGAAGGCGTGCCGATCCCCATGCGGGTGATGATCGACGAACTGGAGGAAGCCAAGCGTCCCGCCTCGGAAGACGCCTCGTTCAGCGAGCGCTGGGGCGCCGACCACGCGGGCGCCGAGATGCTGCGGGACACCATCCGCCGCTGGCGGATCGAGCGGTGATGGCCGTCCGGATCGCGCCGCCTGTAGGACTTGTCACACTTGTCACGGTGTCCTGGAGCAAAACTCCGGTCCTCCCGAAAGCCGCGTCCGGAGAGGCGGGCGGACCGGCCAGGATCACGAACCTCAACCGCTGCCACCGTGCAAGGCGCGCCTGTGAAGTTTGTCACGTTCGGGCAGTGCGCGGAGGGGTTGGCGGCGGTCATGGGCGAAGCTTGGCAGATCGCCGGCGTGTAGGAAAAGGGTTACTCAATAGTTGCGATGTCCTATGAAAGGCCCAAGTAACACAAGGTCGCTCAAGGGTAAAATTCAAGCCTATTTAGTCGACCAGTTAAATGCGAAGTTGGCATACCCGTTTGAACCACAAGCAATCCCCACTTACATTTTTATCTTAACGCAATTATTATGTGTAGTAGCAACCTTTTATTGGTTTGGCTTCACAACAGACCTGCCAATTTTTACCGCGGCCATAACTTGGATGTTCGTCGCCTTGGCTGGCATCATGTTGCGACGCATCCACTTTCCCCGTTTTGGAGCCGCAATGGAAGCGTCCGCGCTTTTGTACGGTCAAGGAGTCGTATCAATCCCACTTGTTATTACAATTGGAGCGTTCAACGCTCCTTGGGCGGATTCACTTATTAACTCGTGGGATTTGCTTCTAGGCTTTTCATGGCGCGAAGCGATAGATATATTGCAACCATTTCAATCAGTGTGGCAGTTTTCTTATAATACGTTCATTTGGCAAGGTTGGATTGTAATTTCCATACTGGCTTTTCAAAACCGGCTTGAGCGGTTGTGGGTGATGGTGGCGGCCTCGACACTTGCGCTTATCGTCGTATCAGCGACATTCGTTTGGATGCCCGCTCGGGCAGCATACGCATTCTATGGTTTCGCGCCTGGCGAGGGTCCGGAGGCGGCGCTATCCTTTTTGACGCCACTTACATACATCCGAGAGGGCGGGCGGCACATCACGTTCTCAACAATCTCAGGTATGGTCTCGTTTCCCAGTTATCACGCGGCGTCCGGAGTCATCTTTACTTGGTCTTGTTGGCAAACACGCTTGCGAGTTCCATTTCTTCTGCTGAATGTCGGCCTGTTGATTGGGACCATATCTGTTGGAGGACACTATTTATCTGACGTGCTCGCCGGCGTTCTACTGGCTGGCGGGTCAATAATGCTAAGCACGCACTTGGTTCGGTACTCGGCGAGATCCGGTCGAGTTCCTTCCAGTGCGGCCAACCCTAGTCCCGACTAACTCGATGGCGAAAGGTTACGTTCGCGCGATCAGAAAGCAGCAGATAGGGCAACCATACGAACGCGCTGATCAGCACCTTTTGGATATTTCCAAACAGCACCACGCCCAATGGCTTGCCGACAGCGGTTGGGAGGTCACCAATCGTGCCAAGGCTATGCGCGATGAAGAGCTGCAGGAACACGTCGAGCAGCCAGGCGAACGCCAGCAGGCGTGGGAACAGCGGAATGCTCCTCAGCGCCATCGCGAAACAGATCATGTAAACGAAGCTCATAACCGCGACGTCGCCAGCCGCGAGCAGGAACAAGGCCTGCGCCCAATCCGGCCCGCCGGCGCTGATCGCGGGCACCGCCATCAGGAATTCGACGCCGCGCATTACCACGTTGAGCAGAAGGCCGACGAGCAGCGAGGCCATGAAGCCCGCCGGGCCGAACAGAGGATGGCGTTGCGCCTCGCAGGGATCGAGCTTCCGCCAAACGCCAAGCGAAGGGAACAGGGTGAGCGTTGCCGGTTGAAAGCTGCGCGGGAAGCCGGCGGTCGCCAGCAGATAGCCCGCAAGCGGGGCGACCGCGATTGCGAGGTAAGGCAGCAGGATCGGCAGGCAGTCGGCAAATTTTTCCGGGCTAACGGGCGACGCCAGCACGCGGAAGGCAGCGAGCATCAGGAACAGCCCGGCCCAGGCGATGCACAACGCGGTGGTGAGGCGGAACAGCGCGGGCGGGAGCCGCTCGCTGCGTTCGCGCAGGCGCGTTAGGTAGGCGGAACGGGCGATCGCGGCGAACATGGACCTCGGAACCTGACCTCCGGTTAACGCTAGACGCTACTTCCATGCGAAAGGCAGGTCCATTCGAGCAATAAAGTTAACCCCGGAACGTTCCCCGATTCGCGATTCGTCCGCCGTTCCAACGCGTTGCCAAAACGCTGCACAACTTGTCCGTTAACCCACTTGACTAACTCATTCCGAAGCTAACGCGCGGTAATTTGGAGTTAATTTTTTGTTAGAGGTTTTGCGTTGACCTCCTAACAGCGATTCGAGACACTGAGGTCGGTTTCGAAGGGTTGGCGAGTTGATTGGGCATTAAGCCCGGCATCGCCGATGATAAAAAACGATAACCGGGTCCAATCATCTCACCAGCCTTTTGGACTGGCCTTCCGGAAATAGAAGCCGGGGCCTTGGACAACAGTGTTGCGCCTGCTCACCATCCAGAGCGGTGCAGCTTGTGGGGAATACGACCATGAAGAACTTCCTGAAGACTTTCATCGCCGATGAATCGGGCGCCTCGGCGGCCGAATACGCCCTGATCATCGCCATCGTCGGCGTCGGTATCGGCGCTGCTGCGCTGGTGCTCGGCAATAACGTCACTAAGGCAGTTGGCGACGCCGCCAACGACGTGAAGGCGTGCAATGACAACACCACGCTCACGGGCGCCACGTCGACGAGCTTCGTGGCTGGCACCACCACGTGCTAATAAATTAAGCATGGCGCGGCCTTCGCCCTCAGGGCGGAGGCCGTGTTCCTTCCTCATTTGTCGGGGGGCAAATGCAAAATCGGAACATACTGCTGGTAGTCGCGGCGCTCGTTCTGGGCGTTTTTGCGGTTATTATCGCCAACTCGTACTTCTCCGGAGTCGAGCAAAAGCAAGCCCAAGCGGCAGAGGATGCGAAACTCGTCCGCATCGTCGTCGCCGCGCAGCCGATGGAATTCGGCGCGCAGCTCACCCAGCAGAACGTCAAGCTCGAGAATTTCCCGGCCAAGTCGGTGCCCGAAGGGGCGTTCATGTCGATTGCCGAAGCGCTGAAGGACAATCGCGTGGCCTTGCGCCCGATCGTCGTCGGCGAACCCGTCTTGCGCAGCAAAGTCAGCGGCACCGATGGCCGCGCCACGCTCGCCGCGCTGCTGCCCGATGGCTTCCGCGCGATCTCCATTCCCGTCGATAACGTCAACGGCGTGGCCGGCTTCGTGCTGCCCGGCATGACGGTCGACGTGCTGCTGCTCCGCCAGATCGAAGGCGACGGCGCCACCGGCCAGGACCAGCGTGCCGACACCATCCTGGAAAACGCCCAGGTGCTGGCGGTCGACCAGTTCGCCGACGAGAAGACCGGCGAGCCCAAGCCGAGCCGCACCGTCACGCTGGCGCTCAACCCGACCGACGCCTCGCGCCTCGCCATCGCCAATCGCATGGGCACGCTGCAGCTGACGCTGCGCAAGATGGAACCCGAATTCACCGTTGATGGCGCCGCGCAGCAGG
>JAEWKG010000256.1 GCA_023386135.1 Pseudomonadota bacterium
CCTTAGAGGGCCATTTTCCGCTAAAGGTAGCGCGAAGCGCACGGGGACTGCTGAGCCTTGGACTATCAACGCATCTTTGCGGACGCGATCGACCGCCTGCACGAGGAAGGTCGCTACCGGGTCTTCATCGACATCCTGCGCAACAAGGGCGCCTTTCCCAACGCGCGCTGCTTCGCCGGCCATAAGGGGCCGAAGCCGATCACCGTGTGGTGCTCGAACGACTATCTCGCCATGGGCCAGCACCCCAAGGTGATCGCGGCGATGGAAGAGGCGCTCCACGACGTCGGCGCCGGCTCCGGCGGCACCCGCAACATCTCCGGCAACAGCCATTATCATATCGAGCTTGAGGCCGAGCTGGCCGACCTTCACGGCAAGGAAGCGGCCTTGCTGTTCACCTCGGGCTATGTGTCCAACGAGGCGACGCTGTCGACTCTCGCCAAGCTGCTGCCGGGCTGCATCATCTTCTCGGACGCGCTCAACCACGCATCGATGATCGCGGGGATCAAGCATTCGGGCTGCGAGAAGCGGGTGTTCCGCCACAACGATCTCGAGCATCTCGAGGAGCTGCTGGCGGCCGAGGACCCGGACGCGCCCAAGCTGATCGCGTTCGAAAGCGTCTATTCGATGGACGGCGACGTCGCCCCGATCGCGGCGATCTGCGACCTTGCCGACAAGTATCGCGCGCTGACCTTCCTCGACGAGGTCCACGCGGTCGGCATGTACGGCGCGCGCGGCGGCGGCATCTCGGAGCGCGACGCCGTCGCCGACCGGATCGACATCATCGAGGGCACGCTCGGCAAGGCGTTCGGAGTGATGGGGGGCTATATCGCCGCCAACCGCAACATCATCGACGTAATCCGAAGCTACGCTCCGGGCTTCATCTTCACCACCAGCCTGTCGCCGGTGCTGGTCGCCGGAGTGCTGGCGAGCGTGAAGCACCTCAAGGCGAGTTCGGTGGAACGCGAGGGGCAGCAGGCCTCCGCGGCCCTGCTCAAGCGGCTGTTCGCCGAGGCCGGCCTCCCCGTCATGGGGTCCGAGACTCACATCGTGCCGCTGATGGTCGGCGATCCCGTCAAGGCGAAGCGGATCAGCGACATCCTGCTTGCCGAATATGGCGTCTACGTGCAGCCGATCAATTATCCGACCGTACCGCGCGGCACCGAGCGGCTTCGCTTCACCCCGGGCCCCGCCCATGACGAAGCGATGATGCGCGAGCTGACCACCGCCCTGGTCGAGATCTGGGACCGGCTGGAGATGCGCCAGGCGGCCTGAATCGCACAATCGGCGGTGGCGCGAGCCAGCGCCGGGCCCTAGATGTGGGCCACACCCAATCGCCAGAGAGTCGCGTCGTGCCCCGCATCGCAATCGCTTCCGATCATGCCGCGTTCGAGCTGAAGTCGGCGCTCGCCGAGCATCTGCGCACAAAGGGGCATGAGGTGATCGACCTCGGGCCGCCGTCGACCGATTCCGTCGATTATCCGCTCTACGGCTACAAGCTCGCCGACGCGGTTGCCTCGGGCGCCGTGGACAAGGGCGTGGCGCTGTGCGGCTCGGGCATCGGCATCTCGATCGCGGTCAACCGCAACCCCGCCTGCCGCTGCGCGCTGGTCAGCGAGCCGCTGTCGGCAAGCCTCGCCCGCCAGCATAATGACGCAAACGTCATCGCAATGGGCGGCCGACTGGTCGGCGTGGAGATGGCCAAGGCCTGCATCGACGCATTCCTCGACACCCCCTTCCTCGGCGACCGCCATCAACGGCGAGTCGACCAGCTGTCCAACCCCGTCTCCGCCAAGGAACCCGCATGAGTACCGAGACCAACACCCTCACCCGCCCCACCGCGACGGAGGGCTCGATCCGAAGCGAGGGTTTCTTCAGCGACGATCTGCGCGCGGTGGACAAGGCGGTGGCTGATGCGGTCGCGTCGGAGCTCGACCGCCAGCAGAACCAGATCGAGCTGATCGCGTCTGAGAATATCGTCTCGAAGGCGGTGCTCGAGGCGCAGGGCTCGGTCCTCACCAACAAATATGCCGAGGGCTATCCCGGGCGCCGTTATTATCAGGGCTGCGCGCCGTCAGACGCGGTCGAGACCCTGGCGATCGAGCGGGCCAAGCAGCTGTTCGGCTGCGGCTTCGTCAACGTCCAACCGCACTCGGGCGCCCAGGCCAACGGCGCGGTGATGCTTGCGCTGACCAAGCCGGGCGACACCATCCTCGGCATGAGCCTCGACGCCGGCGGCCACCTCACCCACGGCGCCAAGCCGGCGATGAGCGGCAAATGGTTCAACGCTGTCCAGTACGGCGTCCGCCGCGACGACCATCTCATCGACTTCGACCAGGTCGAAGCGCTCGCCCGCGAGCATAAGCCGACTTTGATCATCGCCGGCGGCTCGGCCTATCCGCGCCACATCGACTTTGCGCGTTTCCGCGCCATCGCTGACGAGGTCGGCGCGATCTTCATGTGCGACATGGCGCATTTCGCCGGCCTCGTCGCGGCGGGCGAGCACCCCTCCCCGTTCGGCCACGCCCATGTCGTCACCACCACCACCCACAAGACGCTCCGCGGTCCGCGCGGCGGCATGGTGCTGACCGATGACGAGGCGATCGCCAAGAAGATCAACTCGGCGGTGTTCCCCGGCCTCCAGGGCGGACCGCTGATGCACGTCATCGCGGCCAAGGCGGTCGCGTTCGGCGAGGCGCTGCAGCCGGAGTTCAAGACCTACGCCAAGGCGGTGATCGCCAACGCCCAGGCGCTCGCCGGCCGTCTCAAGGAGCGCGGCGCGGATCTCGTCGCGGGGGGCACCGACACGCACCTCGCCCTTGTCGACCTCGGCCCGCTCGGGATCACCGGCAAGGACGCCGACGAGGCGCTCGAGCGCTCGGGCATCACCTGCAACAAGAACGGTGTGCCGTTTGACCCACTGCCGCCGATCAAGACCAGCGGAATTCGCGTCGGATCGCCCGCCGGAACGACGCGCGGCTTCGGAGTGCAGGAATTCCGCGACATCGCCGACATGATCGCGGACGTTCTCGACGGGCTGAAGGCCAATGGCCACGAAGGCAATTCAGCGGTCGAGCGCGAGGTCAACCAGCGCGTCCGGGCCCTGTGCGCCCGCTTCCCGATCTACGCGGAGCGGTAATTGCGCTGTCCCTTCTGCAGCCACGAAGACAGCCAGGTTAAGGACAGCCGGCCGACCGAGGACGGCTCGGCGATCCGGCGCCGGCGCCAGTGCGAGGATTGCGGCGCCCGCTTCACCACGTTCGAGCGGGCGCAGCTTCGCGAGCTGACCGTGGCGAAATCGGGCAACCGCCGCGAGCCGTTTGACCGCGGCAAGCTCGAGCGCTCGCTCGCCATCGCCTGCCGCAAGCGGCCGGTCCCGCCCGAGCGGATCGAGCGGCTGGTGACCTCGATCCAGCGTCAGCTCGAGACGAGCGGCG
>JAEWKG010000277.1 GCA_023386135.1 Pseudomonadota bacterium
ACCCAGGACGCCGCCGCTGAGACCGCGGACTCGGCTGCTGCCGACACCCAGGCCAATGCCGACGCCGCTGGCGAAGCCGCTGCCGACGTCGCTTCGGACGTTGCCACCGCCGCCGCGACCGGCAGCGCCGCCGCGACCGACGCCGCCGCCGCCGCCGAAGCCGACGTGCAGGGCGAGTCGACCGAGCAGGCCAAGAAGGACTAATCCTTCTCGCCAAGGCTTACCGAAAGGGCGGTGCCGCAAGGTGCCGCCCTTTTTGTTTGCGCCGTGCGGACGTAGGATGTCGGCATGACCCGCATCGTCTTCGTCCTGTTCCCGGGAGTGACCCAACTCGATTTCACCGGCCCCGCGCAGGTCCTGTGCCGGCTGCCGGAAGTGCAAGTGACGGTCGCCGCGCGCACGCTCGATCCGATCGCCACCGATAGCGGCTTCGCGATAGTTCCCAACGCGACATTCGACGATGCGCCGCAAGCCGACATCCTGTGCGTGCCGGGCGGGCATGGCGTGGTGGATGCGGTTGGCGATCCTGCAACGATCGACTTCATCGCGCGTCAGGCGGCCGGGGCCCGGTGGGTGACCAGCGTGTGCACCGGCGCGTTCCTGCTCGGCCGCGCCGGGCTGCTCCACGGCAAGCGCGCGACCACCCACTGGGCATACGCGCACCTGCTCCCGCTCGTGGGCGCAGCGCATGAGCCCGCACGGGTGGTGGAGGATGGCACCACGATCACCGCCGGCGGCGTGACCGCGGGGATCGACTTTGCCCTGACGCTGATCGCGCGCGCCGCCGGGCAGGGCTATGCGGAGAGCGTCCAGCTCGCGCTGGAATACGATCCGGCGCCGCCGTTTACCGCTGGCTCTCCCTCGGCTGCCGGGAGCGAGCGCACCGCTGCGCTCAAGGCGCGGGTGTACGACGCAGCCGCGGCGCGCATGGCCGCGGCCTTACAGTCGGATCAGTAGCTGGCCGAGGCGTAGGCGCGCGCCGGCTGCGCGGCGTAACCGTCGTAGAGCGCGCGGGCGATGCTCGCGATCTTGGCATCGCGCGCTTCGCGCGAGCCCTGTCCGGTGACGTAGATCGCCACCGCGATCGCACGGCCGTCGGGCGTGTTGATAATGCCGATGTCGCTCGCGGTGTTGCTGAGCGTGCCGGTCTTGTGCGCGATCTGCGTGCCGTCGGGCAGCATCGCCTTCATCCGGTGGGTGCCGGTGCGGCAGCGGCTCATCGCGCCGAGGATGACCTGGCGGCTGCTGTTGGACAGGAACTTGCCCTGGTAGAGCCCGCTGAGCAGGCGGACCATCGCCGCCGGGGTCGCGCTGTCGCGGATGTCGACGGTGAGCGCCGGATTGACCTCGCCATCGTCGCGCACCAGCGTCGCGATGTCGCGGGTGAGGTTGTATTCCGAGATACCGTTGCGGCGCGCCCAGTCGTTGACCACCGAGGGGCCGCCGACCGCGGCGAGCAACGCGTCGGTCGCCTGATTATTCGAACGGGTGATCATCATCTCGATGAGATCGACCGCCTTGTAATACTTGCCCGGCACCACCGGCGCCTTGGCCGACGAGAACCGCTTGGAGGCGACCGGCACCATTAGCGGGAACTCGCTGGTCAACGTGAAGCGGCCCCGCTCGACCCCTTCCATGAAGGTCGCGGCGATCGCGATCTTGCTGGTCGAGGCCATCGGGAACCGCTGATCGCCGAGCACCGAGACTTCGCGCCCGCTGGCGAGATCGACCGCGTAGACGCCGATGCGTCCGGCCGAACCATCGGCGATGCGCGCGATGGTCGCCTCGAGCGGACTCGATACCCGCGTCTGCGCGACCATCGGTGTCCGGGCCTGCGTGCCCAGCGCCGCGTCGAACGCGCTGTTGAAATCCGCGTCCGCCGCCTGAGCCGTGCTCAGGCTCGACAGACCCAGCGCCAAGGCGGCGCAAACCGATGCGATGCGTCCCAGTCCCATGACCCCCACTTTCGTCCCGTCATGCTTTGTATTTGCTTAATGGACTCGCGATTTTTCTGCTCAAGCGGCGCGCGACGAAAAGTGTCTCGCGCGCGATATGGAGAGGCTGCGGGCCGGAACCTTATTCGCCGAAGGGGAACATATCGGGCGCGCCGTCATGCGGTTCGTGCCCTGCGGGTTCGAGCGCGTGAGTCTCGTCGAACCACACGTAGCCGTCGAACTGCTCCGCCAGCGAGGCTTCGCTGTAGTGTGACCACCGCTCGGTCTCGGGCCGATAGATCACGCCGATGAAACGCTCGAGCCGCGGTTCGGCGAAGCGGCGGCGCAGAGCCTCGTCGTCGCCCGGGACCAGCAGGCAGCGCGCGATTCCGCTGTCGTGGAAAGGCCGCTCCCAGCTATCGGGCCGTGACGGCAGCACGCGCTTGACCTCGCGCTCGCCGTCCCAGTCGGTCGCCGCCGACACGGTACCGGTGTGGGTTCCGAAGCCGATCAGCGCGACCGCGTCGCCCCACCGCTCGCGCGCCAGCTGGCCGATGTTGTGCTCGCCGCGTGACCGGCCCATGTCGGTCGCGCGGGCATCGCCGATGTGGCTGTTGTGCGCCCAGACGATCGCCTTCGCGTGCGGACCGCCCTGCTCGAGCAGGTGGCCCAGCGTATCGGCCATGTGTTCGTCGCGCAGGTTCCAGCTTTCCGCGCCGCCGTAGTACATCACGCGGTAATATCGTTCGGCGGAGGCGATCAGGCGGGCGTTCATCGCTGCTCCGAACTGTTCGGGGTCGCGATCGAGCGCTTGATTGACCAGCTCGCGGCACTGCGCGACCACCGCCTCCTCGCACCAGGCGAACCCGTGGGTCAGCGCCGCGCGGCCATAGACCGCCGGGTCGGTCTGCCACGGGGTGAGGCAGCCGTAACGCTGCCGCGCGACCGCGGCGGCCTCCGGATCGTGCTCGTCGAGGTACGCCAGCACCGCCTCGATCGACCCGGCCATGTTGTAGATGTCGAGGCCGTAGAAGCCCGCCATCTCCTCCGGCGCGCGGTCGCGGTTGATGGCGTGGAGGTCGTGCATCAGTTGCGCGATCACCGGGTTGCGCCACATCCAGGTGGGGAAGCGGCGGAAGGGCCGTTCGCCGTCGGCGCGATAGGGCTGATGGCGGATCGCGCGATTCAGCACCGCAGCGTCGGGCCAGTCTGCTTCGGCGGCGACGATGGTGAAGCCGTGCCGCTCGACGAACCGCTTCGTGATCGCCGCCCGCGCCTCGTAGAACTCGCGCGTGCCGTGGCTGCATTCGCCGAGCATGACGACGCGGCGGTCCGCGAACCGGTCGAAGGCGGCGGCGAACTGCGGGTCGCCGAGTTCCGGCAGCGGCACAGCATGGTCGGCGATGAGTTCCGGCAGCGATTTTGCACGCGCCGGTCTATGGTCGCTGCCCGCGCGCGATCCGTCCTCGGGCACGACGCCGGGCAGCAGCGGCACGAACCGAACCGGCGCGATGTCGTGGCTCTCCCACCGCTCGCGCCCCACGCGCGATATACAGCGCAGTTGCTGCACGTCCTCGCCGCCGACCGGGATGATCAGCCTGCCGCCGATCTCGAGTTGGTCCTTGAGCGCCTGCGGCACCTCCTCGCCGCGTGCCGCGACGAGGATGGCGTCGAACGGCGCCTGCTCGGGCAATCCCTCCATCCCGTCGCCGGCGACGACCTCGAGGTTGTCGTAGCCGAGCGCCGCGACCCGCTCGGCCGCCTCGCGCGCCAGGGTCTCATGCCGCTCGACCGCGAACACCTCGTCGGCAATGCGCGACAGCACCGCCGCCGCGTAGCCCGAGCCCGCACCGACCTCGAGCACGCGCATGCCGGGCGCCACTTCGGCGGCCTCGATCATGCTCGCAACGATGAAGGGCTGGCTGATCGTCTGCCCCTCGCCGATCGGGAGCGGGCTGTCGTCGTAGGCGAACTCGCGCATCCCTTCGGGCACGAACTCTTCGCGCGGGACGGTGCGGAAGGCGGCGAGGATGCGCGCGTCGCGGATGCCGCGCCGGGCGATCTGGCGCTCGACCATCTGGGCGCGGCGCTCTTGCGCGCTTGCCGTCCGCCCGAACACGCTAGGCGGCCGCGAGCACCCGCTCGATGGCGTCGATCGGCTGGTTGGTAAGGTCCTTGTCGAGTTCGCCGACGATCCGCGCCTGGAGTTCCTGATGGCAATGCTGGCGGATTTGCCCGAGCGTCTTGGGATCGGCCGCGATCACCACCGGCTCGCTCGCTCCGTTCAGCGTCGCCTTGTTGAACCATTCGGCGATCGCCGCGCCGTGCGCCAGTTCGTCGACATCGGTGCTGCCGTTGCGCTGGCCCGCCGGATCGTGGTGGCGCGCGCCGGCGCTGAAATTGGTCAGCAGCAAGTCGGGCTCGCTGACCTTTTCGAGCCTGGGTTCGAACGCCTGGCCGACGTTGCGCATGATCACGAGCCGTTCGCCGTTGGCGAGCGCGACAAGAGCGTGGTGCGGGACTTTCATGGGCCTCTCCTTGATCGGTTACTTCACCAATGAAGCAAGGGCGCTGAAGTGCCCGCGATGCGCCAAACTGTGGCGCGCATGAGAAAAGGGCCAGCGGATCGCTCCGCCGGCCCAGTTCGTCATCCCAGCGAAAGCTGGGATCGCATTCGGCAAACTCCGTGCTCGCGGCACGAGACCCCAGCTTTCGCTGGGGTGACGGTTTGGGCTTAAAAACCCATGCCGCGCATGTCGCCCATGCCGCCGCCGCCCATGGGCATCGCCGGCTTGTCGTCGGGCTTCTCGCTGATCGCCGCTTCGGTGGTGATCAGCAGGCCGGCGACCGAGGCCGCGTTCTGCAGCGCGGTGCGGACGACCTTGGTCGGGTCGATCACGCCGGCCGTGACGAGGTTCTCGTACGTGTCGGTCGCGGCGTTGAAACCCAGGTTCTCGTCCTTGCCGTCGATCAGCTTGCCCGAGACGACCGCGCCGTCATGGCCGGCGTTCTGGGCGATCTGGCGCACCAGCGCGGTGAGCGAGCGGCGGACGATGTCGATGCCGCGGGTCTGGTCCTCGTTCGCACCGGTCAGGCCGTCGAGGGCCTTGGCCGAGTACAGCAGCGCGGTACCGCCGCCAGGGACGATGCCTTCCTCGACCGCGGCGCGGGTTGCGTGGAGCGCGTCGTCGACGCGGTCCTTGCGCTCCTTCACCTCGACTTCCGAGGCGCCGCCGACCTTGATCACCGCCACGCCGCCGGCGAGCTTTGCCAGCCGCTCCTGCAGCTTCTCACGGTCGTAGTCGCTGCTGGTCGCGTCGATCTGGGTGCGGATCTCGCCCACGCGCGCCTTGATGTCGTCGGCCGAGCCGGCGCCATCGACGATGGTGGTGTTGTCCTTGTCGATCGACACGCGCTTGGCCTGGCCGAGCATGCCCACGGTGACGTTCTCGAGCTTGATGCCGAGGTCTTCGGAAATCATCTCGCCCTGGGTCAGGATCGCGATGTCCTGCAGCATCGCCTTGCCGCGATCACCGAAGCCGGGGGCCTTGACCGCCGCGACCTTGAGGCCGCCGCGCAGCTTGTTGACCACGAGGGTGGCGAGCGCCTCGCCCTCGATGTCCTCGGCGATGATCAGCAGCGGACGGCCCGACTGCACCACCGCCTCGAGGATCGGCAGCATCGCCTGGAGCGACGACAGCTTCTTCTCGTGGATCAGGATGTAGGGGTTATCCAGCTCGACGGTCATCTTGTCGGGGTTGGTGATGAAGTAGGGGCTGAGGTAGCCGCGGTCGAACTGCATGCCTTCGACGCCGTCGAGCTCGAACTCGAGACCCTTCGCCTCTTCGACGGTGATCACGCCTTCCTTGCCGACCTTTTCCATCGCCTCGGCGATCTTCTCGCCGACTTCGCGGTCGCCGTTGGCCGAAATGATGCCGACCTGGGCGATTTCCTGCGAGCCCGAGACTTCCTTCGAGCGGCCCTTGATGTGCTCGACGACCTTCTCGACCGCGAGGTCGATGCCGCGCTTCAGGTCCATCGGGTTCATGCCGGCGGCGACCGACTTCATGCCCTCGGTCACGATCGCCTGGGCAAGCACGGTGGCGGTGGTGGTGCCGTCACCGGCGTTGTCGTTGGTCT
>JAEWKG010000294.1 GCA_023386135.1 Pseudomonadota bacterium
GCGCGGGCGAGGGCAAGTTCACTGGGCTCAGCGGCATAAAGGTCAAGGATGGCGCGCAGGTCGTGGAGCTTGCGCTGCCAGCCAACGGCAGCCGGACGCTGTCGTGGACCTACGCCGACTGACAAGCCTTTGCGGCTGTTGAAAATAATTTTGCGTTCCCCTCTTGTTCTCATAGAACAAAGAGGATACATCCGCTCCCGTTGACAGTCGGCCTTCGGGTCTAGGCAAAGCGCGAAAGGGTGTGTCATGGCGGCAGCGAACTTGAAGCTGGTGGAAGGCAAGGAATTGGACACGGACCGTCAGAAGGCGCTCGACGCCGCGCTCGCGCAGATCGACCGCGCGTTCGGCAAGGGCTCGGCGATGAAGCTGGGCCAGAAGGAAACGATGCAGGTCGAAACGATTTCGACCGGCAGCCTCGGCCTCGACATCGCGCTCGGCGTGGGCGGCCTGCCCAAGGGCCGCGTGATCGAGGTCTATGGTCCCGAAAGTTCGGGCAAGACCACGCTGGCGCTGCATGTGATCGCCGAAGCGCAGAAGAACGGCGGCACCGCCGCGTTCGTCGACGCCGAGCACGCGCTCGACCCGGTTTATGCCAAGAAGCTGGGCGTCAACATCGACGAACTGATCGTCTCGCAGCCGGATACGGGTGAGCAGGCGCTGGAGATCACCGATACGCTGGTGCGCTCGAATGCGATCGACGTGCTGGTGGTCGATTCGGTTGCCGCGCTGGTCCCGCGGGCCGAGATCGAGGGCGAAATGGGCGACAGCCACGTCGGCCTGCAGGCCCGCCTGATGAGCCAGTCGCTGCGCAAGCTGACCGGCTCGATCAACCGGTCGAAGTGCATGGTGATCTTCATCAACCAGCTGCGCATGAAGATCGGCGTGATGTACGGCAATCCGGAGACGACCACGGGCGGCAACGCGCTCAAGTTCTACGCTTCGGTCCGACTCGACATCCGCCGCACCGGCCAGATCAAGGATCGCGACGATATCGTCGGCAATTCGACGCGGGTGAAGGTGGTCAAGAACAAGGTGGCCCCCCCGTTCAAGCAGGTCGAATTCGACATAATGTACGGCGAAGGCATCTCCAAGATCGGCGAGATCCTCGATCTCGGCGTCAAGGCGGGTCTGGTGGAGAAGTCGGGCAGCTGGTTCAGCTACGACAGCATCCGTATCGGGCAGGGCCGCGAGAACGCCAAGCAGTACCTCAAGGAAAACCCAGAAGTTTGCGACAAGTTGGAAGCCGCGATCCGCGGCCGGACCGATGCCGTCGCCGAGGAGATGATGACGGGCCCGGACGCGGACGACGACATCTGACACTCACAGCGGATGCCGCCCCCGTGGCGTTCGCGGGCACCGGTCAGGCCTCGCCTTGACCGAGCCCGATAACCGGAAAGCCGGCGCTGATGCCCTCGGGCCCGCGCCGGCTTTTCCGCGTCCGCTGCTGGTGCGCTCGGCAACACCCTGTTGCAATTGGCTGGTAACCCGCGATGCATAGAGCCGGCATAAGCCGTTGAGCGAGGCGAGCATGGACCGAAGCGAGTGGGAAGGCAGGGTTGGCCGGAAGTGGGCCGAGGAGTGGCGCCGCACCGACCGTAGCTTCGCCGGTCTGACCGACCGCCTGCTCGCCCGCGCCAGCGCACGCTCGCTGTCGCGCGTGCTCGACGTCGGTTGCGGCGCGGGGGAGATCACCCTCGCGCTGGCCCGTGGGCACGCGCAAGCTGAGGTCGTGGGCCTCGATATCAGCGAACAGCTTGTCGAAGCAGCCCGCGAACGCGCGGCCAATCTCGACAACGCGACGTTCCTGGTCGCCGATGCCAGCAACTGGCGCGGCTCCCAATTCGCGCCCGATCTCATCGTATCGCGCCACGGCGTGATGTTCTTCGACGATCCGGTGGCGGCATTCGCCAATCTCGCGAAAGGCGCGGCGTCCGACGCCCGCCTCGTCTTCTCATGCTTCCGTGATCGGTCCGAAAACCCGTGGGCCGAAAAGGTCGCGGCGCTGCTGCCGCAGGGGAGCGTCGAACCGACACCGGCCGATGCGCCGGGCCCCTTTGCGTTCGCGGATCGCGACCGCGTTCAGGACATCCTCGAAGCTGCTGGATGGGAGGAGGTGTCGTTCGAGGCGGTCGACTTCGCCTACATCGCCGGGACCGGCCAAGATGCCGTGGAAGATGCGGTGTCGTATTTCCTCTCCATCGGCCCCGCCGCACGCGCGGTCGCCAGCCTCGGTGTTACGGCACGCGAAGAGTTCTCTGAGAAACTGCGGCGCTACCTGACGGCGAACGCCCAGGGTCCGCTGGTCGCCTTGCCGGGCGCCGCGTGGATCGTCGCCGCGCGCACGCGATGAGCGATGCTGCGCCGCTCCCGGTGATCGTCAACCGGTCGGGCGGCACCGCGAGCAAGGCCGGTGACGATCTCGCCGATCAGTTGCGAAAGGCCTTTGCCAACGCCGGGCGTGAGATCGACCTCGAACTCGTCGAGGGCAGGGACGTCGCCGGCGCAGTCGGGCGCCATAACGCCGCGCCCCGTGTCGCAGTCGGCGGCGGAGATGGAACGCTCGCCGGCGCGGCCGACATTCTCACCCGCTCCGGCGCCGAACTTGCTGTACTCCCCCTCGGCACCCGCAATCATTTCGCCCGCCAGCTCGGTGTTCCAATCGACCTCGCCGACGCCGCGCAACTGGCGGCGAGCGGGACAGCAACCGCAGTCGACACCGGCCAAGCGGGCGAGCGCGCTTTCATCAACAACGCCTCCCTCGGTGCCTATGTCGATCTCGTACGCGAGCGCGAGAAGTCTTCCTTGCCCAAGGGCGTCGCATCAGTGGTTGCCGGGTGGCGCGTGCTGCGCAGGTTACGCCCGCAGACCTTCGACCTGACCATCGACAGGAAGCGCGAAAGTGTGCGCACCGCGATGCTGTTCATCGGCAACAACCGCTACGAGATCCCCGAGGGCAAGCCGGGCGAGCGCCGCGCACTCGATGATGGCCTGCTGTCGGTGTTCGCTCTCGCCCCGCTCACCCGCGTGGCGATCATCCGAGCGGCGCTCCGGGTTGTACTGGGCCGGCCCGACATGCGGCGCGACTTCGCGCTCGAACGAACAGCGCGCGAGGTGACGATCGAAGGCAAGGGCGAGATCGGCATCGCGCTCGATGGCGAAAGGGTGTCCATGCCGCTCCCGCTGACCCTTACCGTCCGCCCACGCGCGCTCAGGGTCGTCGCCCCGCACGCCTGATCGCGCGCATCGCACAGTCTCTCCGCCTTAATCCGCTTGTCGCGCCGCGTTGCAGCATTTACCTGCCACGCCACTATGACCTCGACCAACGAGATCCGCCGCAGCTTCCTCGACTACTTCGGCCGCGAAGGACACCGCGTGGTGCCGAGCGCGCCGCTGGTGCCGTACAACGACCCGACGCTGATGTTCGTCAACGCGGGGATGGTGCCGTTCAAGAACGCCTTCACCGGCCTCGAGACGCCGCCGAGCCCGACTGCGACGAGCAGCCAGAAGTGCGTACGCGCGGGCGGCAAGCACAACGATCTCGACAACGTCGGCTACACCGCGCGGCACCTCACCTTCTTCGAGATGATGGGCAACTTCTCGTTCGGGGACTACTTCAAGGAGCAGGCGATCCACCACGCGTGGACGCTGCTGACCAAGGAGTGGGGCCTGCCGGCCGACAAGCTGACCGCGACGGTCTACCACACCGACGACGAGGCCTACGCGCTGTGGAAGAAGATCGCCGGCCTGCCCGACGACCGGCTGATCCGCATCGCCACCAAGGACAACTTCTGGTCGATGGGCGACGACGGCCCATGCGGCCCGTGCTCGGAAATCTTCTACGACCACGGCCCGAGCATCGCCGGCGGCCCTCCCGGCAGCCCCGAGGAGGACGGCGACCGCTACGTCGAAGTGTGGAACCTCGTGTTCATGCAGTTCGAGCAGGAAGCGGGCGAGATCGTGCGCAATCTGCCCAAGCCGTCGATCGATACCGGCATGGGGCTGGAGCGCGTCTCCACCGTGCTGCAGGGCGTGCACACGGTGTTCGAGACCACCACGATGCGCGCGCTAATCGAGGCTTCGGCCGAATTGACGCAGTCCGACGCCGAGAGCGCGAGTCACAAGGTCATCGCCGACCACCTGCGCTCGACCAGCTTCCTCCTCGCCGACGGAGTGCTGCCGTCGAATGAGGGGCGCGGCTATGTGCTCCGGCGGATCATGCGCCGCGCGATGCGGCATGCGCACCTCCTCGGTGCGAAGGAGCCCTTGATGCACCGCCTGGTGCCGGCGCTGGTGACCGAGATGGGTCAGGCCTATCCCGAACTCGGCCGCGCGCAGCCGCTGATCGAGGAGACGCTCGAACGCGAGGAGACGCAGTTCCGCCGCACCCTGTCGAACGGCTTGCGGCTGCTCGACGAAGCGACGGGCGCGATGGGCGAAGGCGCAAGCCTCGACGGCGAGACCGCGTTCAAGCTCTACGATACCTACGGCTTCCCCTACGATCTCACCGAAGACGCACTGCGCAACCGCGGCATCGCGGTCGACCGCGAGGGCTTCGACGCGGCGATGGCGCGGCAGAAGGCGGCGGCGCGCGCGGCGTGGAAGGGCAGCGGCGCAGCGGCCGATGGCGAGCTGTGGTTCGACATCGCCGAACGCGAAGGCTCCACCGAATTCACCGGCTATGCCTCGACCGAGGGCGAGGGCCGCGTGGTCGCGCTTGTTCGCGACGGCAAGGCGGTCGAGCGGGCAGAAGCGGGCGACACCGTCACGGTGCTGACCAACCAGACCCCGTTTTACGGCGAGAGCGGTGGGCAGACCGGTGACGCAGGCACGATCTCGACGCCCGAGGGCCTGCGCATCGCGGTCAGCGACACCGGCAAGCCGCTCGGGCGCCTTCATGCGCACAAGGGTACAGTTGAGAGCGGCACGATCGCGGTCGGCGATACGGTGCACCTCAAGGTGGATGCCGAGCGGCGCGACCGCATCCGCGCCAACCACTCGGCGACGCACCTAGTGCATGCCGCGCTGCGTCATCGGCTCGGCGGGCATGTGACGCAGAAGGGATCGCTGGTCGCGGACGACCGGTTCCGGTTCGACTTCTCGCATCCCAAGCCGCTGTCCGCGGACGACATCGCCGCGGTCGAGGCCGAGGTGAACGCGGAAATTCGCGCCAACGAGACGGTCGCCACCCGGCTGATGAGCCCCGACGAGGCAATCGGTGCGGGCGCGATGGCACTGTTCGGCGAGAAGTACGGTGACGAGGTGCGCGTACTGAGCATGGGCCGGGCTGGCGCGGAAGGGCGCAATTATTCGGTCGAGCTGTGTGGCGGGACTCACGTTCGGGCGACTGGCGACATCGGTTTGTTCCGGATCGTCTCGGAGAGCGCGGTCAGTTCGGGCGTGCGGCGGATCGAAGCGCTGACGGGCGAGGCGGCGCGGCAGTGGCTGGTGTCGCGCGAGGATGCGCTGAAGGACGCGGCCTCAGCGATCCGGGTGGCGCCGGAGGAAGTCCCCGCGCGCCTCACCGCGCTGCTCGACGAGCGCAAGCGGCTCGAGCGTGAGTTGGCCGATGCAAAGCGCGCGCTCGCGCTCGGCGGCGGCGGCACGAAGGCCGCGAGCGCAGATGAGGATGTCGCGGGCGTAAGGTTCTCGGGGCAGGTGATCGAGGGTCTCGAAGCCAAGGCGCTGCGCGGCCTTCTCGACGAGGCGAAGGCGCGGATGGGCTCTGGCATCGCGGCGATCGTCGCGGTGAACGAAGGCCGCGCCGCCATCGCGGTGGCGGTGACCGATGACCTGACGGGGCGGTTCGATGCGGTGGCGCTGGTGCGCGCCGGGGTCGCGGCGCTCGGCGGGCAGGGCGGCGGCGGCCGGCCGGACATGGCGCAGGGCGGCGGTCCGGACGGTGCCAAGG
>JAEWKG010000308.1 GCA_023386135.1 Pseudomonadota bacterium
GTGACGGCGGCCTTGGGCTTGCGGGAGGGTGTATCGGACATCGCGGGGTTCCTCGAACCAGTCACTCCCAGGGAGGCGGGAGCACAGAGGTGAGGGCCGGGGCGCTCGCGCCCTAACCTCCGCAGGACGCATCTCCGCCGGCTCGCCGGTCGCCGGCGCGATTACCGCCGGGTCGCTCTGATTTCAACCGCAACCAAACGTCAGTCGTCTTCGATCAGGCTCCGTTCGCGGGTTTCGGGGAGCAGCAGGGTCGCGACGCCGGCCATCGCGATGACGAGGGCGACGTAGACGTAGAACCACTGCTCCACGCCCAGTTCCTTGAGCTTGAGCGCGACCATCTCGACCGTCCCGGCGAAGATCGCATTGCCGATCGCGTACGGCAGGGCAACGCCGAGGCCGCGAATGTGGGCCGGGAATAGCTCGGCTTTCACCAAGGCATTGTTGGCGCTGTAGCCGGATTGCAGGGTAAGTGGGATCAACAGGATCAGTGTCGCGGCGAAGGGCGACGTGGCAGTTTCCAGGGCCAGAAACACCGGCACCGCCGCGATCGCGCCGCCGATGCCGAACACCAGCAACATCGGTTTACGTCCAAACCTGTCGGCTAGCGCGCCGAACACGGGCTGCATGGCTGTGAACCACAATAGGCCAGCGGCGATGATCGCGGTCGCGGTCGCCTTGTCGAACCCGGTCGTGTTGAGCAGGAACTTCTGCATGTAGGTCGTGTAGGCGTAGAAGCCCGCCCCTCCGCCCGCCGACAGCATCGCGACGAGGATGCTTTCGCGCCGGTGCTCTCGCCACAGCAGCCGCGCGGTTGAGGCGGGGCGTTCGACGGCCTGGTTCTCGAAGGTCGGCGTCTCGGCCAGATTGCGCCGGAAGATGTAGACGCTTACCGCCAGAATCGCGCCGATCACGAACGGGATGCGCCAGCCCCACGCGGTGAGCTCTGCTTCGCTGAGTAAGCTTTGAAGCACCACCGCCACCGCGATCGCGAGCAGCTGGCCGGCGGTCAGCGTCATGTACTGGAAGCTCGCCCAGAAGCCGCGGTTTCGCTTCGGTGCCATCTCTGACAGATACGTCGCGCTGGCACCGTACTCACCGCCGAGCGACAGGCCCTGGATCATCCGCGCGACGACCAGCGTCACCGGCGCGAACAAGCCGGCGGTCGCATAGGTCGGCGCGACCGCGAGCAGCATGGAGCCGGTGAACATCAGCGCCACCGACAGCGTCAGCCCCGCCTTGCGCCCGCGCGCGTCGGCAAACCGGCCCATGACCCAAGCGCCGATCGGCCGCAGGACGAACCCGACCGCGAAGATGGTCGCGGTGCTGAGCAGTTGCGCGGTTGGGTCGGCCTTGGGAAAGAAGACCGGCGCGAAGTAGATGGCGAAGCTCGCGTAGGCGAACCAGTCGTACCACTCGACGAGGTTGCCGGCCGATCCGCCGATGATCGAAACCAGCCGCCGGCGCGGTATTGCCAATCCTGCCATCGCCGCCTCCCTGTTTGGCCTGGCCTAGCCGCGCCGGCAATTTTCGCAAAGCTGGCGTCGACCCGGTGCGAGACCCTGGCTGAAAGCAGGGTGACAGAAGTTACACCCTGTCACCCTGTGAAAATTGAAATCTACCGTCGTTTATCAGTATCTTGTATCAGATCGCCGAGGGTGACACACCTTGCGCGCGAGTTTTTCCCGAACGCCCCACAGTGAAAAAAGCGCACCTCTCCTGACAGAAACCGGCGATGTAGGAAAACGCGGTCTGATCCTTGCCTCCGGCGTCAGGCCGGGTCGAGGGTGACGCGCTCGATGTGCCAGGTCAGTTGCGCCGCGGTGGCACCGGGCACGTCGTTTACCCGGCGAAGGACCACCTCACCCTTGAGCGTCGCCTGGCTGCCATCCGCCCGGGTGCCCGTGACGGTGGTCGGCACCGTGTAGTAACTCGAGCCAGCGGCACCCTCCATGTCGCCGCCGGGCACGGCGACGGTTATGTCTCGCAGGGGATGAAACAGCGCGTTGAACTGGGCTTTTGACGTCTCCGCCTTGGCGGCGTCACCCATCAGGTTCCACGCCTGGTCGAATTCGCGCAGCTCGATGCCCCGCGCCCAAGCGAGAAGGATCGCGCGGGCGCCCTTCTCGGTCTTCGCGGCATCGCCGGTGAGCTTCGCCGGTGTGATGTCGGGCGAGCCATCGTTTTCGCCCGAGCTCGTTGCGGGTGCCGCCGGAGTCTCTTGGGCCAGCGGGGTCGCCGGAGACGTCGGAGTGGCGGGAGGGGACGCGGTCTGTACCTCCCCGGTCCGCTCCGGTGCAGGCTGTACTCCGGATCCGTTGCACGCAGCCAAGGCTGCCATCGAGACGACCGCCAACGAACGGAGAGCTGTTCTGATCATAGGCTGGAAAACGAAGGGGCCAGCGCCCTCGTTCCCAGGTTGGAGGAGCTACTGAACCGTCTCGGGCGTCTTCGGCAGTTCGCCCACGTCCTGGCCGATGATCACCTGCCCGCGCGGCCCGTCGCGGCGATAGACTTCCTCGAGCTTGTCATGCCGCTCCTTCAGCAGGCGCGCCACGGCACCATCGACACCAATACCCTTTTGGAATCCGTTCATGACCAGCTCGTTGTAGTTCGGCTCGCGCTCGCCCTTCGACAGGTCGGCGATGTCGGTCTCCTCGATGCGGGCATCGACCGCGTCGGTCGCATGGACGATGCCGGCGACCTCCGCGCTGCTGTACTTCAGCAGATGCGCGCGCAGATCGCGCGGCCAATCGGGAAAATAGAACGGCCGCGCCTCGAGATAGAGACGCGAGACCAGCAGCGTGTTGCCGCTGCGCTGGGTGCCACGCAACGAGCCGACGAACTCGGCGGCGACATCGTCGAGCACCTTGTCGATGTTGGCTCCGTCGTAGGCGACGCGGCTGATCGACGGTCCGCCGATATCGCCATGCCAGAAGCCGTAGATGACCTTGGGATCGTGCCAGTTGGGATAGACGATGCGGGTGCGGATATCCCGCGGGCTCATGCGCACACCGGCGACCGTGATGAATGGTGCCGTGTCGAGCGGCACCCCGCCGATCTTCAGGTTGGCCGGAGTCGAGAGCGGATAGGCGAGCGCGATCTGCTCGATCACCGCGACGTTGTGGAGGTTGGTCCAGTACGCCAGCTGCTCGTTGCGGCTGAGGCGGGTGAGCGGCACTGTATCGGGCAACTGCTCCAGCTCGTGCCGATATTCGGTCAGCTCGCGCCGCGCATCGTCTGTCAGCAACGAGAACGCGACGCGGTTACCCTCGAGGCGATAGGGCGAATCGTGCCCGAAGGTCATGTGCGAGCCGGTCAGCTTGTCGGGCTGCGGCTCCGCTTCGCGCAACGACCGGCCCATGCTCAGCACGAACCAGTGCAGCGCCTTGTTCCAGTAGCTGAAATCGAGCCGGGTCGCGACGGTATCGCTGCGTGGGACGAAGCGCGCGAAGTCAGCCGCACTCGCCGCCGGTGCCGCGCCGTCTTGCGCGGCGGCTGGAACGCCGCCGAGCATCGAAAGCGCCGCCAGTGCGCACAGAACTACCTTGCCTGCCATGATTCGTCGCGTCCCCGGAATTCGCCCGTGCTTAGCCCATAAGGCGCACGAGCGCATTCCGGTTCGTCGAGCCACGAAGGCGTTGGTCGTAAAACCGCAAGGCTTACTTGGGCGAGATCACCATCAGCATTTGCCGGCCTTCGAGGCGCGGGTACGCTTCGACCTTGGCGATTTCGGCGGTGTCTTCCTGCACCCGCTTCAAGAGGTCCATGCCCAGTTCCTGGTGCGCCATCTCGCGGCCCCGGAAGCGCAGGGTCATCTTCACCTTGTCGCCTTCCTCGATGAACTTCTTCACGTTGCGCATCTTCACGTCGTAGTCGTGATCGTCGATGTTCGGACGCATCTTGATCTCTTTGATGTCCTGCGTCTTCTGCGTCTTGCGCGCGGCGTTGGCCTTCTTCTGCGCTTCGTAGCGGTGCTTGCCGACATCGAGGAACTTGGCGACCGGCGGATCGGCGTTGGGCGAAATCTCGACCAGGTTGAGGCCGATCCCGTTCGCCTGCTCGACCGCTTCGCGCGTGTACATGACGCCGAGATTCTCGCCGTTTTCGTCGATCACGCGGACTTTGTCGGACTGGATCAGATTGTCGTAGCGCGGGCCGCTCTTGACGGGCGGGGTGAGCATACGG
>JAEWKG010000034.1 GCA_023386135.1 Pseudomonadota bacterium
TCCGCGCTCGAGCAGGCCGGCAATTTCATCACCGCGCGGCTCTCGGGCCGGACGCTAAGCGAAGCTGCGGCGGCGATGCGGGCCGAACTCGCCACGGGACGCAGCCAGCTCGATGCCGCCAGCCGCGATCTAGTTGAGCGCGGACTTGCGGTGTGGAGCGAGGACGCAGCGCGCCGCCCGGTGTTGATCGTGCGCGGCGCGGCCAACCTGCTCGACGAAAGTGCGCTGGGCGATATCGAGCGGGTGCGCCAATTGCTCGACGATCTTGAAAACAAACAGGAAGTCGCGGGCCTGCTCGATGCCGCGCGCGAGGCACAGGCGACCCGCATCTTCATCGGCAGCGAGAACCGGCTGTTCGCGCTCTCAGGCTCCTCGGTGATCGCTTCGCCTTATCGCGATCGCGAGGGGCGGGTGGTCGGCGTGGTCGGGGTGATCGGGCCCACGCGGTTGAATTACGCGCGGGTTGTCCCCATGGTTGATTTCACGGCCCGCTCGTTGGGCAAACTCATCGGATAGCGACGCAAAAACAATGATCGACGACCAAGATTCGCGCACCCAGGACGACGCCGTCGCCAAGGAATTGGACGGCGTGCCCGCCGACATGATCGACGAAGCCGGGGACGCCGCCGAACAGCAAACGGATGTCAACGAAGCGCTCGATTCGCTTCGGAACGACCTCGAACAGGCGAAGCAGGAAACACTCTACGCCAAGGCCGAGACGCAGAACGTCCGCCGGCGCATGGAAAAGGATGTCGCCGATGCCCGCGCCTATGCCGCGACCGGCTTCGCGCGCGACATCCTGTCGGTGTACGACAACCTCGTCCGCGCGATCGAGGCGATCCCGGCCGACCTGCACGACGATCCGCGCATGAAGGCACTCGTCACCGGGGTCGAGGCGACCCAGCGCGAGGTCGAGAAGGTCTTCGCGCAGCACGGCATCACCCGCGTCGCCTCGACCGGCCTGCCGCTCGACCCGAACCAGCACCAGGCGATGCTCGAAGTGCCGAGCGACGCGCACGAGGCCGGCACCGTGGTCCAGGAAATGCAGAGCGGCTGGATGATCAAGGACCGCTTGCTGCGTCCGGCGATGGTGGCGGTTTCGAAAAAGCCCTAGAAGTCCGCGGTCGCCTCGTGTTGCACCTGTAGCGCGGTGCGTTCCGCCTTGGCCGCGACGCGTGACTGGGGGCGGATGAACAGGCGGCGGACTTCGGGGTAGCGCGCTTTCACCTGCGCCTCGATCGCGTCGGCCGCCTTTTCGACTTCGCTCAGCGGCAAGTCGTCCTCGAAATCGAGACTGAGCGTGGCGATCACGTCCTCCGGCGCCATGTGCACGGTGATGACTTCGTTGACGAGGCAGACGCCGGGCGTGCCCTTGGCGACCTCGGTCAGGAACGCCTGCAACTGCGGTCGGGCGCGTTCGCCGATCAGCAGCTTCTTGGATTCGCTCGCGAGCAGGATCGCGACCCCGATCAGGAGCACGCCGATCACGATCGAGCCGAGCCCATCCCACAGCGGATTGCCGGTGGCGACGGCAAGACCGATGAAGATCGCAGCGATCACCAGGCCCGCCAGTGCCGCGCTGTCCTCCATCAGCACCACGAAGACCGCCGGGTCCTTGCTGTCGCGCAGCGCCCGCCACCAGCCGGCGGCGGGATCCTTGGTCTGGCGGAATTCGCGGATCGCCACGAACAGCGACGCGCCCTCGAACACGAACGCGAGGCCAAGGACGAGGAAGTTGATCCACGGCCTCTCGATCGTCTCGGGATGCCGGATGTGGACGATGCCCTCGTACACCGAGGCCCCCGCGCCGGTGGTGAAGATCAGCAGCGCCACCACGAAGGCCCAGAAATAGAGCTCGCGTCCATGCCCCAGCGGATGCCGCTCGTCCGGCGGCAAGTCGGCGCGATGCCGTCCGTAGAGCAACAGTCCCTGGTTGCAGGTATCGACCAGCGAGTGGATGCCCTCGGTCAGCATCGCCGAGCTGCCCGCGATCGCCGCCGCCGCGAACTTGGTCGCCGCGATCGCCAGGTTGCCGGCGAGCGCCGCGTAGAGAACCAGCTTGCTGCCCGATGCCATGGCCCCCCAATGCGCGAATGGGCCGGAGGGTCCGAAGGTGTTAGTCGCTCGACTTATCGGCTTCGGAAGTGAGACCCGCAGGAAGCTTCGCCAACTTGTCAGCGATATCGTCCATGTTGCGGGCGCTGTTCTGCATCTCGGCCAAAGTCAGAATCAGGCAAGAGCGACCAATCTTGGTGTGTTTTTGCACGTTGGAGAACATGGCGCATGTTTCGCCGTCCACAGTGGCAACCGACATTCGTCCATGCACGACGTCGCATCGAAGCGGCTGGAAGGTGCGAAGCTCGGCGACGAGCGCTTCCACACGCTTCTTTGCGACCTTGGAATATTGGGGTCCGACCGCAACTTTCTCGAGTGCCAGCAGGTTTTCGGCCAACATGGCTTTCTCAGCTACTTGGAAGTGCTGAAGGCGCTGCCTGACCGACAAGTCTGCCGCATTGTACGCATCAATGAGTTTGCTCCGAGCCATATGCAACTCGAAGACTACGGCAGGAACGATCGCGCTCATGAAGCATGGCTACGCGATAATTCCTGCCGCAGCGTAAATTACACCAACTGCGCCCGGTTCTCGTCGCGGTGCTTCTTGAGGTACTTCATGAACGGCGTGCCGCCGGTGCCCACGTCGGGATCGTTGCCGGCGATGCTGCCCGCCTGCTTGTTGATGTAGCTCGCCGCGTATTCGAGGTGGCGGGTGCGGAAGCGGGCGGTCTGCTCGACGCAGGCGTTGAAGGCGTCCTTCAATGACTGCGAGCCGGAGCCGGACACGAATCCGCGCAGGGTCGATTGCGCGGCAAGGTCTTCGATGAAGCGGCGGTGCGGCACCGGGCGGTAGTGGTGCAGTTCGTCGAGGAACTGGCGCAGCGGATCGTCAGAGTGGCCGACCTGGAACAGCGCGTCCATCGACGGAACGATGCTCGACTGCGAGCCGGTCTGCCCGCGATAGGCCTGCGGCTTGCGTTCGAACCGGTCGACGCCGTCGTAGATCAGTCCTTCGCCGAGCGCCGGATTGTTGGCCCAGCCGTGGATGTAGGGGCGCACGCGGTGGAAGTAGATGTAGGGATCGCACTGTTCGGTCATGCGGCCGAAGTGGCCGTAGATCCGCTCCCAAGCGGCATCCATTTCGATCAGCAGGCGCTCGGCCTCGGCGGCATCGCCTTGCTGCGCCACCGTCACCAGCTTCGCGGCGTTGTCCAGCAGCACGCCCGCTTCGGCTTCGATCGCGACGTGGATCATCACGAACCAGTTCTCGTCGGCACCGCCGAGGAAGTTCTGGACCATGTACATATTCTCGAGCGTGATCGGCCCCGACTTGTCGAGCCGCGCCCAGTTGTCGAGCACGTAGGCGGAATAGGGCAGCAGCGGCGCCTGGCCGAGCCGGTCGGCCACCGCCACCATCGGGCGGGCGAGATTGGCGGGCAGGTGCGCGGGCGGCAACGCCTCACCCCACACGTACGCCTGCACGAGGAAGCTGTAGTGGACCATGGCGGTGCGGACTTCTTCCTCCGCCGCTTCGCGCGCCCAGTCTTCGAGGCCGGGGTCGGCGAGTTGGTCGAGCCAGTGGCGGACGCGGCCGGTGGACAGCAGGCCGGAGAGGTTGCCGGCGGCCTCCTTCACCTCGTCGAACAGCGAGGGGAGGGCGATCTCGTCGATTTCGTAATGCGAAAGGAAGCCGCGTTCCCGCGACATGCCGTAGTCTTTAAGCTCCATGAGTTGCACCGTATGCCGGGCGCGGGTTGGGCCGCCCGGATCGATGGCTAACAAGTATCAAGCGAAACCGGTTCGCTCAACCCGGATGCGTCACGTCGTCCCCGGAAACCGGACCAGCAGGTCGTAGGCCGCGACATCGGACACACCGGCCACGGCGACTCCGTTCCGGAGCCAGAAGGCGTGCTTCACGATCTGCGCCTGCTGCTCGATGCCGTAGCGTTCGAGGCTCCAGCCGGGTTTGAGGCTGTAGTCGTAGCGGCAGAACGGGTGGCGGTGCAGCAGCAGGTACCAGTCGCCGAGCGTCTGGGTCTGCCAGACGTGGGTCATCTCGTGGATGAAAAGGCCCTGCGCGATGCGGCTGGCGGCGGCGAAATCGTCGCAATAGCTGGTGCCGCCGGGGTGGAAGTGCAGGTGGCCGCGCGGCGCCATCGTCGTGCCTTTCGGCTGAAAAGGGAAGAATTTGCGCCGCCGGATGGTGACCTTGGCGTAGTCGATCGTGCTGCCGAACACGGTTCGTGCCAAGGCCACCTCGCCCTCGGTCAGCCGCCGCGCCCCCCCCGCCCGGCCGGCCCGGCCCGCGG
>JAEWKG010000052.1 GCA_023386135.1 Pseudomonadota bacterium
ATGCCCAAGCGACAACGAAAGGGTGCCCATTGGCCGACGAGAAGCCCACCGCCTTCACCGCCCGCGAGGCGCTGTTCTATCACGAGACGATCCGCCCAGGTAAGATCGAGATCGTTCCGTCGAAGCCGATGGCGACCCAGCGCGACCTCAGCCTCGCGTATTCCCCGGGCGTGGCCGCGCCCGTCCAGGCGATAGCCGACGATCCGGCCAATGCCGCCAAGTACACTGCCCGCTCGAACCTCGTCGCGGTCATCTCCAACGGCACCGCGATCCTCGGCATGGGCAACTTGGGCGCGCTGGCTTCGAAGCCGGTGATGGAAGGCAAGGCGGTGCTGTTCAAGCGTTTCGCCGACGTCGATTCGATCGACCTCGAGCTCGACACCGAGGACCCCGACAAATTCATCGAGGCAGTCGCGCTGATGGAGCCGAGCTTCGGCGGCATCAATCTGGAAGACATCGCCGCGCCTGAGTGCTTCGTGATCGAGCAGGCTTTGCGCGAGCGGATGAACATCCCGGTCATGCACGACGACCAGCACGGCACCGCGATCATCGCCGCCGCCGGCCTAATCAACGCGTGCTACCTGACCGGCCGCAGCCTGAAGGACGTGCGCATGGTGGTCAACGGCGCCGGCGCCAGCGCGCTCGCCTGCACCGCGCTGATCAAGGCGTTGGGCGTGCCGAGCGACCAGGTGATCGTGTGCGACCGCTCGGGCCCGATCTATCCGGGCCGCGAGGGCGTGGACCAGTGGAAGAGCGCGCACGCCACGGTCACGCAGGCGCGCAGCCTGGAGGAGGCGCTGGTCGGCGCGGACGTGTTCCTCGGTCTGTCGGCCAAGGACGCACTCAAGCCGGCGTGGGTTGAGAAAATGGCCGACAAGCCGATCATCTTCGCGATGGCCAATCCCGATCCGGAAATCAGGCCCGAGGATGCCAAGGCAGTCCGCCCCGACGCGATCATCGCCACCGGGCGTTCGGACTACCCGAACCAGGTCAACAACGTGCTCGGCTTCCCCTTCATCTTCCGCGGCGCGCTCGACGTGCAGGCGACCGCGATCAACGAGGAAATGAAGATTGCCGCTGCCGAAGCGATCGCTTCGCTGGCGCGCGAACGCGTGCCCGACGAGGTCGCCGCCGCGTACGGTGTGAACCACAAGTTCGGTACCGACTACATCATTCCCGCGCCATTCGATCCGCGGCTTATGGAGGTGGTATCGTCAGCGGTGGCGCAAGCCGCGATGGACACCGGTGTGGCCAAGGCGCCGATCGCCGACATGGCGGCCTATCGCCAGAGCCTGAAGGCGCGGCTCAATCCCACGACCTCGGTGCTCACCCGCGTCTACGAGGATGCCAAGTCCAATCCCAAGCGGGTGGTGTTCGCGGAGGCCGAGGAGGACGTGGTCCTGCGCGCCGCGATCCAGTTCCGCGACTTCGGCTACGGCACCCCGATCCTGGTCGGGCGCACCAAGGCGGTGGTCGACAAGCTGCACATGCTCGGCGCGAGCGACCCGGGTGGGTTCGAGATCCAGAATTCGGCCGACAGCCACCTCGTCCCGCAGATGGTCGAGTATCTCTACGAGCGGCTCCAGCGCCGCGGCCGCACGCTGCGCGATGTGCGGCGGATCGTGAACCAGGACCGCAACGTGTTCGCCGCGCTCCTGGTGGCGCTGGGTCATGGCGATGCCCTGATTACAGGGCTGACCCGCACCTTCGCGCAATCGATGCGCGAGGTCAGCCTGGTGCTCGACGCCAAGGAAGGCGCGCTGCCGTTCGGCGTGCATCTGATGATCGGCAAGAACTACACCGTGTTCCTCGCCGACACGACGATCAACGAGCGCCCGAGCGCCGAGCAGTTGGCGCACATCGCGCGGGAGACAGCTGCGGTGGCCAAGCGCTTGGGACACGATCCACGCGTCGCGTTCCTCAGCTATTCGACTTTCGGCAATCCTCCGGGGCGCTGGCTCGACAATATCCGCGAGGCCGTCGCCATCCTCGATGCCGAGAAGCCGGGCTTCGAGTACGAAGGCGAGATGGCGCCTGACGCCGCGCTCAATCCCAAGGTGATGGCGCTCTATCCGTTCAGTCGCCTGTCGGCACCGGCCAACGTGCTGATCATGCCGGGGCTGCAGTCGGCCAACCTCTCGGCCAAGCTGCTGCGCGAACTGGCGGGTGCCAGCACGCTTGGCCCGATGATGGTCGGGATGGAGAAGCCGGTGCAGATCGCGCCGATGACCGCGCTCGCGCCCGACGTGCTGACCTTAGCGGTGCTCGCCGCGGCAGGGGTCGTCGGCTGATTTATTTGCCCGCGGTGAGGCGCCCTTAACCTGTCGCGGGCGAGGGTGCGTGCATGGCCAAGCTCACCCGACCCAAGCTCGCGACCCACTACACCGGGCCGCGCGCGGGCCCTCGCGATTTCGTTTCGCTCGAAGGCCAGTGCAGCGTGGGCGAGGGCGAGAGCGAGCGGATCGCAGTGCTCGACCTCGACGCGCGCGGATGCCGCGTGAAGGGGATCACCGCGGCGGTGACCAAGGCGGACCGGCTGCAAGTCTGGCTCGGCGCGGTCGGGCCGATCGAGGGGCGTCTACGGTGGGTCAAGCGCGGCAGCGCCGGCATCGCGTTCGTTGAGCCGCTCGCGGAGAAGCAAGTGGACGAGGCCAAGCAGACCTCCATGCCGGCACCGCTGGCCGAAGTCATCCCGCTGCGCCGGCGACCGCGCGCCGAACCTTGAACGACGACGGCCGCCTCCCAAAGG
>JAEWKG010000153.1 GCA_023386135.1 Pseudomonadota bacterium
GCCCAGTTGCGCGGTAGCCCCCTGCGTCTCGCTGCCGCCGGCGACCAGCGGCTCTTCACGGCGGGTTTCCCCCATGAGCGCACCGAGGCCGCGGCCCAGTTTCTTCTTCGTGTCGTTCTTGGGCCGCTCGGGAAGCGAGAAGCGAATGAGTTCGGGCGGGTTGCTCATGCGGCCTTCCTTTCGGCGGGAAGACGCCCGATCAGCTCGCGCGCAAGAGAGATATAGGCGCGGCTGCCGGGGCAGTTGTGATCGTAAACCAGCGCGGGGAGCCCGTGGCTCGGCGCTTCGGACAGGCGGACGTTGCGCGGAATGACCGAATCGAACACCAACGGACCGAGGCACGCGCGCACGTCGTCGGCGACCTGGTCGGTCAGGCGGTTGCGGCGGTCGAACATCGTCAGCACCACGCCGATGATGCCGAGATCGGGGTTGAAGCGCTGCTGAACCCGCTCGACCGTCTGCAGGAGCTGCGACAGGCCCTCGAGCGCGAAGAATTCACACTGCAGCGGCACCAGCAGCGTATCCGCCGCGCCGAGCGCATTGAGCGTCAGCAAACCGAGCGAGGGCGGGCAGTCGATGAAGGCGATGTCGTGGCCCTTGTGGCCGGCGAGCGCCTTGGTCAGCCGCGCCGTGCGGTCCTCGACCGAAACCAGCTCGATCTCGGCGCCCGACAGGTCGACCGTAGCAGGGACGATATCGAGGCCGGGAATGCCGGTCGCCTGGATGCACTCCTCCAGCGTCGCATCGTCGACCATCAGGTCGTAGCTGGAGCTGCCGCGCTCCTCACTGCCGACACCCATTCCGGTCGAGGCGTTCCCCTGCGGATCGAGGTCGATTAGCAAGGTTTTCCAACCGGTTGCGGCCATGGCGGTGGCGATGTTGATCGCAGTGGTGGTCTTGCCCACTCCGCCCTTTTGATTGGCGATCGCGATGGTGATCATGCCTCGGAACTCACTATCCCTCGCCCCACTACGATACCCGAATCCGCGTCGGTGGCGGATTGTTCCACGTGGAACAGCTTACGCAGCCTCGGCGGCAATTCGGTGACTTCTTGCTCCGCGGATCGCCCCTTGGGCAACAACCACGCAGTGTCGCTTGTGGAAAAGCGCTGCGCGAGCGTGAGCAGCTTGGGCAGAGGCGCGAAAGCCCGCGCGGAAATTACACCCACGGGAAAGGAAGACACAGCCTCCAAGCGCTCGCCTCGAACCGAACAATTCGGAAGTTGCAGTGCTTGGATAGCTTCATTCAACCATTCGACCCGACGCCTGCGCGATTCGACGAGCACGACCTCGCGATCCGGACGCATCGCCGCAATAACGAGCCCTGGAAAGCCCGCGCCCGTCCCAAGATCCAGCCATGGTTTGTCGCCTGTTTCACGTGGAACATGATCGAGAAGTTGCGCGCTGTCGGCAATGTGGCGCTGCCAGACAGCTCCTAGCGATGCGGTAGAGACCAGGTTCTGGCGCTCGTTCTCGTCTCTCAGCCGTTCGACTAACCGGTCGAGAGCGATGAGCGATTCGGACTGACACCGCGCTGCTACGAAGGCGCGCGCCTCTTCTTCGCTGCCGATCACGCCGCGTCCTGGAGGCGCCGGGCTTGCACGAGAAGCGCCGCCAATGCGGCCGGGGTGATGCCCGGGACACGTCCCGCTGCGGCGAGGTTGGCGGGCTGCGCGGCGCTGAGCCGCTCGATCATCTCATTCGACAGCCCGGGGACCGCGGCGAAGTCGAAGCGCGCCGGGATGGCCAGCGATTCGCTCGCCCGCAGGTCGCGCAGCTCCGCCTCGTGTCGGGTCAGATAAGGCGCATAGACTGCGTCTTCGGTCAGCTCGATGCCGAGGTCGCTCTCGGCGAACCCTGCGGGCAGCCAAGCATCGAGTGCGCCGGCCTCGATCCCGTCGTGACCCAGCCAGTCGCGAATCGGGCGCGGCGCTGCGTCGCTCTTGGCGCCAGCGACGAGCTTCCCGGCAAGCGGTGCGCCGAGTTGCTTGTTCCACGTGCCGCGCTGCGCCTCGCGGGCCTCGAACCACGCACGCCGCCCCGAACCGACTGCACCGGCCGCGATGCCGATCGGAGTCAGCCGCGTGCTGGCGTTGTTGGCCCGCAGGCGCAGGCGGTATTCGGCCCGGGCGGTGAGCATCCGGTACGGTTCGCTCACCCCGTGCAGCGTGAGATCGTCGACCATCACCGCGATGTACGAATTGGCCCGGTCGAGCGCGGGCGGCGCCCGATCGAGGACCGCCGCCGCGGCGCGCATCCCGGCCACCAGGCCCTGCGCGGCGGCTTCCTCATAACCGGTGGTGCCGTTGATCTGGCCTGCGCAGTAGAGGCCGGGCACTGCTTTCAACTGCAGCCCGCCATCCAGCGCGCGCGGATCGATGTGATCGTATTCGACGGCGTAGCCGGGCACGACCATCTCGACCGCTTCCAGCCCGTCCATCGTCCGCAGCATGGCCATCTGGATGTCGACCGGCAGCGAGGTGCTAATCCCGTTGGGATAGACGAGATGCGTGGCCAGCCCCTCGGGCTCGAGAAACACCTGGTGCCCGTCGCGGTCGCCGAACCGGTGGATCTTGTCCTCGATCGAGGGGCAATAGCGCGGCCCCTGCCCGCCGATCGCCCCGCTGAACAACGGCGAGCGGTCGAGTCCCGAGCGGATGATATCGTGCGTCGCGGCGTTGGTGCGGGTGATGGCGCAGGCGAGCTGGGGATTGCTCCGCTGCCCGGTCAGGGGCGACATCGTCCACTGCTCGGCATCGGAGGGCTGCTCGGCGAGCCGTGCCCAGTCGATCGTCCGTCCGTCGAGGCGCGGCGGGGTGCCGGTCTTGAGCCGCGCCATCGGCAGGTCGGCCGCGCGCAACTGCTGCGCGAGGCGATGCGCCGATTGCTCGCCGATCCGGCCGCCTGTCATCCGCTCCTCGCCGCGGAACAGCGTCCCGCCGAGGAAGGTGCCGGTGCACAGGATCACCGCCCGCGCGGCGAGGCGAGTGCCGTCGGCCAGCTCGAGCCCGGCCACCCGTTCGCCGTCGAGGATCAGCGCACTTGCTTCACCGGCAATCGACGTGAGGTCTCCCTGCTCGCGCACGAGCCGCTGCACCGCCGCCTTGAACAAAGCGCGGTCGGCCTGCACCCGCGGGCCCCACACCGCGCTCCCCTTCGAGCGGTTGAGCATGCGATAATGAATGGCCGCGGCATCGGCGGCGCGAGCGATCACCCCGTCGAAGGCATCGACTTCGCGCACGAGGTGGCCCTTGCCCAGCCCGCCGATCGCCGGATTGCAGCTCATCGCCCCGATCGTGCCGAGGTCGAACGTCACCAGACCGACCGCGCAGCCCATGCGCGCAGCCACGGCCGCGGCTTCCACGCCGGCATGGCCGCCTCCGACCACGAGGATGTCGAACTTCTTCGTCACGCGCTGCGAGATAGTGGCTAGGGACTCGCGGGTCAAAGCCGCTGTTCCACGTGGAACATCACTTGCCGATGCAGAACCGTCCGAACAGCGCGTCGAGCATATCTTCGGTCGAGGCGCGCCCGATCAGGCGATCGAACGCAACCCGCGCCAGACGCAGCGCTTCGGCCTGCAACAATGGGTCGCCATGTACTTGCAGCGCCGCACGCGCCTCGCCGAGCAAGGCGTGCTGTCGCGTGTTCAGTGCCGCCTCGCCCGGAGCCGGCAGCGATGCGCGGGCATGATCGATCAGCGCACGCTTGAGCAGCTCGACCCCCTCGCCCGTCACTGCGGAAATTGCATGCTGCGGAGCGTGCTTGCTCGGACCCAGATCGCTCTTCGCCGCGACTTCCCAGCTTCCTGAAGGCCCGGCACCCTCTTCGCCCAGCCACAGTACCAAATCGGCCCGCGCCGAAGCCTCGCGCGCCCGGCAGATGCCCTCGTGCTCGACCGCATCGCCGGCCATGTCGCGCAAGCCTGCTGTGTCGACGAATGTGAAAGGCACCCCGTCGAACGCCACCGGACGTTCGATCACATCGCGTGTGGTTC
>JAEWKG010000167.1 GCA_023386135.1 Pseudomonadota bacterium
CGAGCGATTGTAAGTTCCCGACCGATCGCCCCAGCTCGACGACCGCGTGCGCTCGGTGGACCGAGCCTGAGCTTGGGCCTGAGCCTGCGCACGCGCCGCGGCCTGCGCGTGCCACTGGCCGCCGCTCTGGTTCCAGTCGCGACCCGAGCGGGCGGTGCCGGTCTCGCTGCGACGATCGCTGCGGTTCCAGTCGCGGCCGCTGCGCTCCTGCGCAGCAGGCGCCTGGTAAGTGCGCTGCTGCTGTTGCGGCGCCTGGTAGCTCCGCTGCTCCTGTCGCGGGGCCTGAGCCGCGCGCTCCTGAACCTGCGGACGCTGGCGCGCCTGGCCGGACTGCTGCTCCCCACCGCGCGATTCGCGCCAGTGGCCGCGGCCCTGGTCTTGCGCCTGGGCGGCGGAGGGAATGGCGCCGACGGCGAGAACCGCGGCGATCGCCGCAGCGCTTCCGGTGCGCAGGAAGGTCTTAACATTCATGGGCGTTCTCCGTGGTCGAGAAGCCGCCCCACCACTTGCGGCTGTATTCGATGAGTCGTGGTCTAGTTAATCTTGGCTGTCGCGAAACTGAATAAGCTGCGGACCTGTCACACTTGTCACGGTGTCCTGGGGATCGATTGTCGTCTTGGGGCGGAAGGTATCGCCTTGGCGCGTTCGGGTGTCGCCTTGAGCGCGAAAAGTGACGCCCTTCACCGTCCGAATGTCGCCTTGGCGAACGCCGGTGTCGCCTTGCGGGCGGCAGCTCGGCGCAGGCCATGGATCGAGGTCGAAAAGCATGGGTGCCGCCATAGCGCAGCGGCACCCGTGTAGGAAAATGCAGAAGGCTCAGGCGACCGGGCAGGCCGCGCCGATCTCGCGCACCGTGCCCAGCGCCGCTTCGAGCGCGGCGGCGCGCGCTTCGTCACCCAGCGCCAGACCCTCGGCGATCACGAACTTCGGATCGGTGATGCCGATGAAGGCGAGCACGTCGGTGATGTAGCGCTCGGCATGTTCGATGCTGCGCTGCTCGGTGCCTTCGCCGTAGTGGCCGCCGCGGGCGAGGGCGACGATCACCTGCTTATCGCCGGCCAGGCCGACCGGGCCGGTCTCGGTGTACTTGAAGGTCTGGCCGGCGATCAGCACGCGGTCGAACCACGCCTTGAGCTGCGTCGGCACCGTGAAGTTGTACATCGGCGCGCCGATCACGATCACGTCGGCCGCCTGGAACTCGGCCAGCGCCGCCTGCGAGGCATCGGTGCCGAAGCCGGGCAGGGTCAGGTGATCGAGCGGATCAGCCACCAGATCGCGATAGGCAACCGCGGCGGTCGGATCGGCATCGGTCAGTTCCTGGACGATCGCGGCGGAAAGCTGGCGGCTCGCCGAATTGTCGCCGGTGATGCTCGAATCGAGGTGGAGGATGTTCATGGCTGGCTCCTTGAGTGGGTAGTCACTAATCTTGACCAGCACCACATAAGTGACCACATAGGACCCGCAAGAACGCAAATTTTCCTGACCAGGTCACACCGATATGACTGCCTCCAAAGTCGCCGGCACGATCGCGCCGCACCCGCACTCCAACCCCGATTGCCGCGCTGTCAGCGAGCTGTTGAGCCGCGTCGGCGACAAGTGGACGGTGCTGATCGTCAAGTCGCTGGAGGGTAAATCCTGCCGCTTCAACGAACTGAAGCGCGAGATCGGCGGCATCAGCCAGCAGATGCTCACCCGCACCCTGCGCACGCTCGAACGCGACGGCATGGTCGAGCGGATCGTCCACCCGACCGTGCCGCCGTCGGTCGAGTACCGGCTGACCGAGCTCGGCCAGTCGCTCAGCGTTCCGGTGATGGCGCTCGCCGACTGGACCTTCGCGCACCTGCCCGAGATTCACGCCAACCGCGCCGCCTACGACGGCGCGATGGAGGCGGCGGCTTGAGGGGCTAGCTGATCTTCCGGAACGCGAGCATCTCGGGGATCTGCAGCGTCGATCCGTCGTGGAAGCCGTTCTGGCCGTCCCACTCGCGCGGGTTGCGGAAGGTGCCGAACAGCATGTCGGGTAGGGGAATATCGCCGTAGTTGTAGGCGTGCACCCCGCGCTGGTGGTGGATCATGTGGCTTTCCGGCCGCTGCACGAAATAGCCGACCCAATGCGGCGTGCGCACGTTGAGGTGCTGGAACATGCCCGGGATGGTGGTCAACACCGCGACGACCAGCGCCGCCTCGGGACTCATGCCGAAAATGCCGACCAGGCAAGCCGAGCCGAGGAGCGCCCAGCCGATCATGTCGACCGGGTGGAAATAATAGGCGCCCCAGATGTCCACTCGCTCCGCGGAATGGTGCATCTGGTGCGTCACCCGCCACAGCGGGTCCCACGAGTGCATCAGCCGGTGCCAGAAGTAGATCCCGAACTCGAGCACCAGGAACCCGGTTACGACCTGCGCCCAGAACGGCAGCACCGACCCGTCGATCAACTGGTGCGCGCCGAACCATTCGTCCCACACGAACGGCGCCATGGTCGCGATCAGGAAATAGAGCACGAAGGAGATCACCCCCATCGTCCGCCAGAACGGCACCGAGGGAAAGGCGGTCCGCTGCGCGAAGTGATCCGCGAGCGCGAACACCACGAACAACGCGATCACGATATAGTGGAAGATGGTCATCGAGCTCCCCCCGCTCAATCGACCCGGTGGCTGGATATCACGCGCTCGCGCCAACGCCTAGCTGCGGCTGGGCGTGGTACCTCTGAACCTTGCGTTGTTCGTTAGCGAGTTGACCTCGCACTCCGGTCTCGCAGCGAATATTGCAATTCTTCACCACTGGCGAGTAGACCGTTGTTTCCAATGTGTTGGGACGAGGGGATCGTTGTGAAAGGAATGAAGTTCGCCGCGCTGGCGGCATGTGCCGCAATGTTCTGGACCGATCTGGCGACGGCGCAAAACGTGGAATTGGCCGGCTGCCCGACGGACCGCTCGAAGGTCGGGTGGCTGTTGAGGGGGCGCGACGAATTCGGCCGTTCGAGCAGTGGAACTACGTCCTTCTCCCCCGATGGCGTATCCTTGTTCGGCGATCCGGTGTTGGGCATCTTCCAGGACAACACCAACACGTCCTGGCTGCACATCCGCTTGTCGCGCCCGGCCGCGACCTATTTCTCGCAGATGTCGAAAAAGTACGCCTCGGCTGCTGAACGCAATAGCTGCGGAGAAGGGTACGACGGCTGCTACATGAAGCTGCGGGACAACGGCAAAATCTACAGCATGCACAGCTTCGACTTCTCCGACTTCAGCGGGCGCATGGAAGCGGAGGGTGAGCCCGACGGCCCATACCTCATTTGCTTTTACAACTGATAGGAAGGCGCTTGCGGCACGCAGCGCGGTAACGATGCTTCGAGAGTCAGCAACGGGTCGGTAGCGGACATCCCGCTTACCCACCCGTGATGACCCTTACCGCGTCAGCTTCTTGTATGCCAACCTCGTCGGCCGGTCCGCCGCATCGCCCATGCGCCGCCGCTTGTCCTCTTCGTAAGCCTCGAAGTTCCCCTCGAACCACTCCACGTGGCTGTCGCCTTCGAACGCCAGGATGTGCGTCGCCAGGCGGTCGAGGAAGAAGCGGTCGTGGCTGATGACCACGGCGCAGCCGGCGAAGTTCTCGATCGCCTCTTCGAGCGCGCCCAGGGTTTCGACGTCGAGGTCGTTGGTCGGTTCGTCGAGCAGGAGGACGTTGCCGCCTTCCTTCAGCATCTTGGCCATGTGCACGCGGTTGCGTTCGCCGCCCGATAGCTTGCCGACGTTCTTCTGCTGGTCGGCGCCCTTGAAGTTGAACGCGCCGACATAAGCGCGGGTCGACATGTCGTGGCCGTTGACCTTCATGTAGTCGAGGCCGTCGCTGACTTCCTCCCACACGTTCTTCTTGGCATCGAGGTGATCGCGGCTCTGATCGACGAAACCGAGGTGGACAGTCGAGCCGATGTCGATCGAACCGCTGTCGGGCGTTTCCTTGCCGGTGATGATCTTGCACAGCGTGGACTTGCCCGCGCCGTTGGGGCCGATCACGCCGACGATGCCGCCCGGCGGCAGGGTGAAGGTCAGGTCTTCGAACAGCAGCTTGTCGCCATAGGCCTTGGAGATGTTCTTCACCTCGATGACCTTGCCGCCGAGCCGCTCGGGCACCTGGATGACGATCTGCGCCTTGCCGGGCTTGCGGTCCTTCTGGCTCTCCTGCAGCTCCTCGAACTTGCGGATGCGGGCCTTGGACTTGGTCTGGCGGGCGGCCGGGGTCTGGCGGATCCATTCGAGCTCGCGGCTCAATGCCTTCGAGCGGCCGCTTTCCTCGCGGCTTTCCTGTTCGAGGCGCTTGGCCTTCTTTTCCAGGTAGGTCGAGTAGTTGCCCTCGTACGGATAGTAGCTGCCGCGATCGAGCTCGAGGATCCAGCCGACCACGTTGTCGAGGAAGTAGCGGTCGTGGGTGATCATCAGCACCGCGCCGGCGTATTCCTTGAGGTGGTTTTCGAGCCACTGGACGCTTTCGGCGTCGAGGTGGTTGGTCGGTTCGTCGAGCAGCAGGATGCTGGGCTTCTGGATCAGCAGCCGGGTGAGCGCGACGCGGCGCTTCTCACCGCCCGACAGGTCCTTGACCGACCAGTCGCCCGGCGGGCAGCGCAGGGCCTCCATCGCGACCTCGAGCTGGTTGTCGAGCGTCCACCCGTCGACCGCGTCGATCTTGTCCTGCAGTTCGGCCATCTCGGCGCCGAGCGCGTCGAAGTCGGCATCCTCCTCGGCCATTTCCATGCCGATCGCGTTGTAGCGCTCGACCATGTCGGCGGTCGCTCGGGCGCCGTCCTTGACGTTTTCGAGCACCGTCTTGGTCGGATCGAGCTCGGGCTCCTGCTCCAGGTAGCCGACGGTGATGTTTTCGCCCGGCCAGGCTTCACCGGTGAAGTCCTTGTCGATCCCCGCCATGATCTTGATCAGGGTCGATTTGCCCGCGCCGTTGGGGCCGACGATGCCGATCTTGGCGCCCTGGTAGAACTGCAGGTTGATGTCCTTCAGCACTGGCTTCTGCGCGCCGGGGAAGGTCTTCGTCATGCCCTTCATGACGTATGCGTATTGGGCGGCCATCGGATGGGTCCTTCGGGAAATCAGAATCTTGGGAGTTGGCGGGCCAGATAGTCCGCACGGGGGCCGCGGGCAAGGACCGGCTCAAGGAACGATGCGACGGCGGCGCGATTGTTCGAAGGGTCAACTCCAGACAGGATTGGGTCCCCTCATGAAAGCTTCGCTCCTCCCCCTTGCCGCGCTCGCGCTCGCCGTTGCCGGTTGCTCGGGCAAATCGGACGATGCCGCCGCCGGCGCGACCGCGACCGCCACCTCCATGGCCGACAGCGCGACGCCCGCGGCCTCCGGCACCGCCGCTGCCGCCGACAGCAACGCCGCCATGTTCCTCACCGACGCCATGAAGCGCGACAACAGCGAAGTGCGCGTCGCCAAGCTGGCGGCCGAGAAGGGCTCGACCAAGGGCGTGCGCGACTTCGCCACGATGCTCGCCACCGACCACGGCGCGCACCTCGACAAGGTGAAGGCGGCGGCGGGATCGCTCGGGGTGCCGGTGACCACCGAGACCAAGCCCGACGCCGACGAGCTCCACGCCAAGCTCCAGGGCATGAGCGGCGCCGACTTCGACAAGACCTTCGTCGCGGCGATGATCGCCAACCACAAGAAGGGCATCGCCAACAACGAGAAGGAAGCCGCCAGCAGCGATCCCGCGGCGGTGGTCGATCTCGCCAGGGCATCGGTGCCGACACTGAAGCACCACCTGGAGGTCGCTGAATCGCTGCAGTAACCGGTTTCGCGCCGGCGGGCACTTGGCAAGGCGCGCGGGGGTGATAGCAGGGGGCGATGAGTCGCACCTTGCCGATCGCCGCCGCAGCCTTGCTGCTGACCTCCTCCTTCGCCGCATTCGC
>JAEWKG010000226.1 GCA_023386135.1 Pseudomonadota bacterium
CGAGAGGCGCGACCATGACGGCAGCCGGCGCCGGGCGCGCATCGCGCTCGCCGCGTTCGCCCGCCAGCCCGAACACCCGCCAGCCCGAAACCATCGTCGCGGTGACCTTGAGCACCATCACCATCAGCGCGACGTGCACCGCGCCGATCATCAAGAAGGCCATCGCCGCCTGCGCGTCGACGTTGCCGGGGCTCTGCGCCAGCTTCGACAGGATCGGCACCCCCAGCTCCAGCATCACGCTGCCGCCGAGCACCGCGAACAGCGGCACCAGCGCGAGCATGACGAGGCCCTTGAGCCAGCCCACGAACAAGCCGCGGGTGCCGCCGAACAGCGCCATCACCACGAACACCGGACCGATCGCCACCAGCACCGCCAGCGCGATGCGCGCGGTGACCAGCACCCCCACCGTGCCGAGCAGCAGCAGCATCGCGCCGAGCCACATCATGCCTTCGGGCGAGAACGCCGAGATGTCCTTGCCCTGCGCCTGGCCGGGACTGGCCTGCTGCAGCGCCTGGAACACGATGTCGATCTTCTCCGCGAACACCTGCGTGGCGGAGCCCTGGGCGCCCGTAATTACGGTGGCGATCCAGTCGGGCCCGCCGATGGCGAGGTTCCAAACCAGCGTGCTGTAGGCGACCCAGCTCGTCACCAGCGTCAGCACCAGGCCGATCGTCATCATCCGCGGAGTCAGCGAGCGGACGCTCAAGTTAGCGCGGCCGAGCAGGAGGTTGATGCCGAACCACGCGACGAACAGCGTCAGCATGATGGTGAGCGCCGTCACCATCGCTCCGCCGGGCGCGAACAGCCGGCCGAACGCCGCCGCGGTGGTCTCGCCAGCCACGCAGTCGACCGCGCGCAGCGCGGCGGCCACCCCGTTGCCGACTTCACCGGCGACCGCGTCGCACTGCGCGCTCATTCGGCGGCCAATCGGAAGGGTTCGGGATCGGCGGCGCCGTCGTCGAGGCTGACCCCGCCCGGCCAGGCGTGGCCGGTCAATGCCGGGAACCAGTCGGCGGGGTTGTCACCGACCGCCTCGCGCAGCAGGTCGAGCCGGCGCACGGTGCTCTCGCGGCCGGACAGGACGGCAAGCACCTCGGGCGCGCCCGACAGGTCGAGCCGTACCACCACGCTGGCGTCGGGCTGGCGGATCAGGAACGCGCGGCTGTGTGCCGGAAGGCTGCGGATCAGCGCGAGTTCGTGGCTCGTGAGCCCGAAACCGTCGCAGTAGTCTTCCGCACGCGCGCGGGCGTTGGGCATGAAGATCATCGTCGCGGTCTGCTCGACCAGCGCGGTGGCGATGCGGCTGTCGAGGGCGTCGCGCGCCGACTGGGTGGCGAACCCGACCAGCGCGTTGCGCTTGCGCAGCGTCTTCAGCCAATCGCGGATGCGCGCGGCGAACACCGCGTCGTCCAGCGCCTTCCAGCCCTCGTCGATCAGGATCATCGTCGGCTTGCCGTCGAGCCGCTCGTCGATGCGGTGGAACAGGTACAGCATCGTCGGCGTGCGCAGCCGCGGGTTCTCCAAGAGCGCGGTCATGTCGAAGCCGAGCACGCGGGTCGATAGGTTCAGCCGGTCCGTCGCGTTGTCGAACAGCCAGGCGTGCTCGCCGGTGCCGATCCAGGCCGATAGCCGATCGGCGAGGTCGCCCGGCTGCGGACGCTTGGCGCCCGACAGCAGCTCGCGGAAATGGCGCAGGCGGCGCAAGCCCGCGTCGTTGGCGTAGGCCGCGTCGACCGCGCCGGCGATCGTCGCCAGCTCCTCGGGTCCCTCCGCATTGAGCAGCACGCCGAGCCAATCGCGCAGGAAGGCGCGATTGGTGGGATTGTCGGGCAGTGCAAGCGGATTGAAACCGGTCGGCTCCCCGCTTGCAATGCGGTCGTGACGCCCACCGATGCCGCGAATGAACAGCTCGGCGCCGCGGTCCTTGTCGAACAGGATCGTACGCGGCGCGAACTTCTGCGCCTGCGAGGCGAGGAAGTTCATCACCACCGTCTTGCCGGAGCCCGAGGGGCCGATGACGGTGAAGTTGCCCAGGTCACCGGTATGGAAGTTGAAGAAGAACGGCGTCTGGCTGGTGGTCTGGAGCAGCGTGACCGCCTCGCCCCAGTGGTTGCCGTCCGCCTGGCCGAGCGCCATGCCGTGCAACGACCCGAAGCTCGCCATGTTGGCGCTGGAGATCATCGCGCGGCGGGCGATGTAGGCCTCGTTGCCGGGGAACTGGCCCCAGAACGCGGGCTCGAGGTTGGTGTCCTCGCGCACCACGATGGCGCCGGTATCGGCGAGCGCAGCGGCGCAGGCGGCGGTCGCCTCGTCGAGCGCGGGCAGGCCCTGGGCGCGCACCAGCACGGTAAGGTGATGGTCGCCGAAGCTCACCGCGCCGTTGCCCAGCGCATCGCGCGCGGCGAGCATGTCGGCCCGCTCTGCCATCGCTTCCTCGTCGGCGGACTTCAGGCGGCGGATCGCGAGGTCCATCCGCTCGCGCGCGGTGGTGCGTTCGGAGGGGGCATAGCTTTCGCTCACCACCATTTCGAACGGCTGGCGCAGCAGCGCGTCGAGGAGTCCGGGGCTGGTCGCCTCGGGGTAATCCTTGAGGCTGAGGATGGCAGCGAATTCGGGCTCGCCCGAACCGCGCAGCTCCATCGCGTCGAGCCCGAAGCTCGCCCGGCGATACGGCAGCATCTGGCCGATGTCGGTCTCGTCCGCCGGGCGGCGCACCGGGCGCATCTCGCCGTTGTAGAGCGCGCTCAGCAGCTCGAGCAGTTCGTTGTTGGTCGCCCCGCTCGGGCCTTCGTAATCGCCCAGCAGCGCCGCGCCGTAGGCTTGCAGCGAGGCAACCAGCCCGGTCGCCGCCGCCTTCAGCGCGCGCACGTCCTTGGGATCGGCCTCGACCTCGCGCTGGCCCTTGCGCGACCATGCCTTGCCGAGCTTTTCCGCCAGCCCCGCCTTGCCCCGCGCGGGGCGGCGGATGAGGGTGACGAACTGGTCGTTGACGAACAACGAACCGCTGCCGAGCCGTTCCTTCCATTTCGCGTCGATGTGCGCGCTCAAGGGATCGGGAAACTCGGCGTCGAGCTCGATCTCGACCCGGCGCCGCACCACGTGGTGGTACATCACGAACCGCGCGTCGAGGGTCGAGCGCAGCATAACCTCGCGGGTGGCGGCGTGGTGGTTGAGCGCGTCCGAATCCTCGGTCTCGAACAGCAGCCCCGGCACCTGCAGCGCGGTCATGACCGAGCCATCGCGCAGCAGCACGGTGTGGCCATCGAGGAGGCGCGCGTAGGGCAGCCGGTCGCCGGCGCGGGCTTCCTTCGCGCTCCAGGCGGCAGCTCCGATCCACTTACTCACTCGCCGTCTCCTTCTCGTCAGGCGGCGTAACTGTTGCAGCCCCAGCGCTTCCAGTTCGGGACGCGGGGGCACTTGCTGACCTTGGTCAGCCACAGGTCGAACACGCGCGGTTCGCGCAGGCAGGCGAAGTAGCCGACCAGGTGGAACACCAGCGCGGCGGGCAGCGCCCACCAGCTGCCGGTGATCAGGAACAGCTCGGTGGTCAGCGCGAAGTTGATGATGAAATAGTTGTACGTCACGCCCGCGAACATCTGCGGGCGGGTCAGCGCGCGATGGACAGGGTGGCGGGTCAGTTCCACCTCAGGCTCCCGCCGCGGCGCCCTGGATGCCGGCGACGATGCTGGCCGCGCCGAACAGGATGAACACGCCGATGATCACGGTCGCCCCGAAGCGCCAGTTGAGGCGCCCGGTCAGCATCATGAAGCCGACCGCGGCGACCGCCATCACCGCCACCGCGGTGGCGACGTTGCCGAGCAGAGTGCCTTGCAGCCAGCTCAGCGCGGCAACGATCGGGCCGGAGCCGGCGGGGTTCGTGGTCTGCGCGAATGCAGCGCTCGATGAGACAGCGAACTGCGCGGGAAACAGGCGAATGAAGCGCTTCATTGACTAGTGGTTCTCTCGTGAATGATCCGACAGCCGCCCCATGATCGAGGCGACATACCCTTGGGTTTCGCGGATGCGCGGCACGCCGCCGGCGGCGATTACCCGCCCCGGCCCGGCGTTGTAGGCGGCGAGCGCCTTCTCGATATCGCCTTCGAACCGGTCGAGCTGTTCGCGCAAATAGCGCGCCCCGCCCTCGAGATTCGCCAGCGGATCGTCCGGATCTACGCCCAGATAGCGCGCCGTCCCCGGCATCAGCTGCGCCAGGCCGCGCGCCCCGACCGGCGAGCGGGCGGCGGCGTTCCAGCGGCTCTCCTGCCACACCAGCGCCTCGATCAACGTGGGGCTCAAGTCGAACCGGCGGGCGAGCTCGGCAACCTTGGCGGCATAGACCGCCGGCACCACCCCCGCCTGCCGCGCGGCATCGGCGATCGCCTGCGGCGGGACCGCGAAATCGGCCGACAATTCGACCACGTCGGCGGGCGCGCCATCCTCAACTTCAGGCACTGCGGCCGGAGTCGCGAGCGCGCCCGAAACCCAGTGCGCGCCGGTCGCGTCGATCTCCATCACATCGGCGCGCACGGGCATGCTTGCGCAGCAAAGCGCAATCATGGCCGAACCACCGATGCTCTTGAGAATCATCGCAAACCCTCCGCCCAGCGGCCCTGCATACACTAAGTGACAGCGGCGTGACAGATTACTGAACGCATCGCCGATGCGCTCCAGCAGCCCAATTACCGACGTAATTCCAGCTGCAAGCGGTCCGCGCAATTCACGACGATATTGCGACGTTAAAGTCATGCACAAGTCATAGTTCGGTCACACGCGAACATCGTCTCAATTGCCAAGAAACTGTCACGGGAGCGTTCTAGCTCGCGAGTCGCGACCCGCACTCGGCGCGTCCGAATTGTGCTTCTTCATGAGGGAACGTTCACCGTGAATACCATCCAGCGCACTATCGTGCTTGGCTGCGGCCTGGCGCTTCTTACCGGCTGCGGCCCGGCCGACCTCGCGTCGCCCGGCCCCACCGGCGCCGTGAACATCACCATCCCGCCTCCGCCGCCCCCGCCCCCCCCGCCGCCGC
>JAEWKG010000188.1 GCA_023386135.1 Pseudomonadota bacterium
ATCACCGGCCGCGCGCTCTACGATGGGCGGTTGGACCTTGCGACGGCGATTGCGATGCCGAACCGCGCATGACCGTCCGCATCCGCGTCATTCCCTGCCTCGACGTGCGCGACGGGCGGGTGGTGAAGGGGGTCAATTTTGTCGACCTCAAAGACGCCGGCGATCCGGTCGAACAGGCCAAGGCCTACGACGATGCGGGGGCGGACGAGCTGTGTTTTCTCGACATCTCAGCGAGCAGCGAGGGACGCGGCACGTTGCTCGACGTCGTGCGGCGTACTGCCGAGGTGTGCTTCATGCCGCTGACCGTGGGCGGCGGAGTGCGCTCGGTCGAGGATGCGCGCGCGCTGCTCTTGGCCGGAGCGGACAAGGTCGCGGTCAACTCGGCGGCGGTGGCGCGGCCCGAGCTGGTCGCCGAGATCGCCGCGCGGTTCGGCAGCCAGTGCGTGGTGGCGAGCGTGGATGCGCGGCGCAGCGGGGCCGGATGGCAGATTTTCACCCACGGCGGGCGCAAGCCGACTGCCATCGACGCGGTGGAGCACGCGGTGCGGCTCGCCGAACTGGGCGCGGGCGAACTGCTCGTCACCTCAATGGACGGCGACGGGACGCAGGCTGGCTACGATCTCGCCCTGACCCGCGAGATCGCCGACGCCGTGTCGGTGCCCGTCATCGCCAGCGGCGGAGTCGGTACATTGCAGCACCTAGTCGACGGTGTGACCCAGGGTCACGCGAGCGCGGTGCTGGCAGCGTCGATCTTTCACTTCGGCACGCACACCATCGCCCAAGCGCACGAGGCGCTGCGCGCCGCCGGTTTACCCGCCCGCGCCTGAGCGTCCCGGGCCGGGACGCGGCCGATACCGGCATTGAGGAATGTGACGGTTGCGCGTCATTTCGCGCATCCAATGCGCACCGCCTTCGCCCTGATATTCCTCGGTTTCGCCACTCCGGCGCTGGCGGCAGGCGCGGCGGTGCCGGAGCCTTCGAGCATGGCGCTGTTCGGGCTTGGCGTCCTTGGCGTGGTGATCGGCCGCCGCGGCGCGCGACGCAAGCGCGACTGACCGCTTGACCTGACCCGCCACGGCCCGCCATGCGGGGCCGATGGACACGCTCTCTCGCGTCGAGGAAACGATCGCCCAGCGCCTCAACGCGGGCGACGCGGGGTCGAGCTACGTCGCCAGCCTGCATGCGCGCGGCCTTTCGGTCATCGCCCGCAAGCTGGGCGAGGAAGCGGTCGAGGCGATCGTCGCAGCGCTGTCGGGCACGCGCGAGGAGCTGACCGGCGAAGCGGCCGACGTGCTGTTCCACCTCCTCGTCCTGCTTGCCGAAAGGGGCGTGCGGTTCGCCGAGGTCCTGGCCGAGCTCGACCGGCGGGAGGGCACCTCGGGCCTCGACGAAAAAGCCAGCCGGAGCTCTTGATGCCGATCGATCCGACCCTGCCGTACGACGACCAGAACATCTTCGCGAAGGTCCTGCGCGGCGAGCTGCCGTCAAAGAAGGTCTACGAGGATCAGTGGGCGCTCGCCTTCCACGACATCAATCCGCAGGCGCCGGTGCACATCCTGGTCATACCCAAGGCCAGCTACGTCAGCTGGGACGACTTTTCCGCCAAGGCCTCCGATGCTGAAATCGCCGGCTTTGCCCGCGCGGTCGGCCACGTCGCGCGCGCGGCGGGGCTGGTGGAGCCAGGCTACCGGGTGCTCTACAACGTCGGCCACAACGGCGGGCAGGAGATCGCCCACCTCCACGCGCACATCTTCGGCGGGCGCGGTCTCGGCCGAATGGTCGGCTGACGGGCACAAGCTAACGTCCGTCGGGTTGCCAGCGGAGTCGCGACCCGTCTAAGGCCCCCAGCAATGACTGCCCAGCCACCCCTGCCTGGCGGCCTGATCGAAGGCGCGCGCCACCTCTACGCGGTGCGCGCCTATTACGAAGACACCGACCTGTCGGGCATCGTCTATCACGCCAACTACCTGCGCTGGTTCGAGCGTGCGCGCAGCGACCTGCTCCGGCTGCTCGAGATCGACCAGCGCACCGCGGTGGAGGCCGGCGAGGGCGCCTATGCGGTTGCCGACCTCCACATCCGCTACGCCAGGCCGGCACGGCTCGACGACACGGTGATCATCGAGACCACCTGCGCCGAGCTCGGCGCGGCCAGCGTGCGCATCCACCAGCGCGCGACGCGGGACGGCGAGCTCGTCGCCGAACAGACCGCGCGCGTCGGCTTCATCGATCCCGCGGGCCGCCCGCGCCGCCAGCCGGCGGCATGGCGCGCGGCGTTCGCGCAATTCGCAGAAGGAACCGAATGACCGATCTCTCCCTGCTTGCGGCAGCCGCCGCGGCGCCGACCCGTCTCAACCCGATCAAGCTGTTCCTCGACGCCGACATCGTCGTGCAGGCGGTGATGCTGGGCCTGCTGCTGGCGAGCGTGTGGACCTGGATGATCATCGTCAGCTTCTCGCTTCGGATGACAGCGGTGAAGAAGCGCTGCCGCGATTACGAAGAGGACTTCTGGCAGGCCGACAGCTTCGATGCGCTGATGAAGGAACGCGGCAAGAAGGACATCGCCAGCGCGCGCGTCGCCGCCGCCGGCATGCGCGAGTGGCGCCACTCGGTGAAGGGCGGTCGGGTCGCGGATCGTGACGGTTTGCGCCAGCGCCTGGCCGCGACGATGGAAAGCCAGGTCGCGGCGGAGGCAGACGAATTGTCGAACCGCCTCAACTTCCTCGCCACGGTCGGCTCGGTCGCGCCGTTCGTGGGGTTGTTCGGCACCGTCTGGGGCATCATGAACAGCTTCTTCTCGATCGGGCAGCAGCAGAATTCGTCGCTCGCGGTGGTGGCGCCGGGCATTTCCGAGGCGCTGTTCGCAACCGCGATCGGCCTGTTCGCGGCGATCCCGGCGGTGATCGCCTACAACCGTTTCAGCCACGCGGTGAACGGGCTTGAAGGGCGGTTGCAGCGCTTTGCAGACCGCTTCCATGCCAGTCTCAGCCGCGAGATCGAGACGCTCTGATGGCAATGGGCCTCCACGCGAAGAAGCGCGGCCGCCGCGGGCGCGCGCCGATGGCGGAGATCAACGTCACCCCGCTGGTAGACGTCATGCTGGTGCTGCTGATCATTTTCATGGTCACCGCGCCGTTGCTGACCGCGGGCGTGCCGATCGAGCTGCCCGACAGCCGCGCCAACGCGCTCGACCAGGATCCCAAGCAGGTGACCGTGTCGATCGACCGCGCCGGCACGATCTTCATCGACAAGGACGAAGTGCCGCAGGGTGGTTTCGCCGATGCGCTGGCGCAGATCGGGCAGGGCGGCGAGCCGCCGCAGGTGACCCTGCGCGCCGACAAGGGGCTCGACTACGGGCGCGTGATGGCGGTGATGGGTGAACTCAACCGGGCCGGGTTCAACTCGATTTCGCTGGTCACCAATGGTTCAGTCTCGGCCCCATAGCCATTCGGTTACGATGGTTTTCGCCAATCTTCGCCGCGAGGAACGCATCGGCCTCGGCATTGCGCTGGCGCTGCATGTCGCGCTGGCGGTCGCCTTCCTGGCGCAGCCGTCGCGGCGTGACGCGATCCCGCCCGAGCAGAAGATGACGGTCAACCTGTCGACCGAGGTCGGGCTGGAAGCCACCGCGCCCGAGCCGGTGCCCGAGAGCGCCGCGGCCATCGCGCCCACGCTCGCGCCGCAGCCGGCTCCGCCGCAAGAAATGGCGCCGCCCGTCGCGCAGCCGATGGAGCGGCCGCAGCCGGTCGCCACCACGCCGCCGCGACCCAAACC
>JAEWKG010000313.1 GCA_023386135.1 Pseudomonadota bacterium
TTGGTGGTATGGGTGATCGCGCCGCCCAGTTCTTCCTGGGTCACGACCTCGTTCGTCACCGTCTTCACCACGTCGGGCCCGGTGACGAACATGTAGCTTGAATCCTTCACCATGAAGATGAAGTCGGTCATCGCCGGCGAGTAGACCGCCCCGCCCGCGCACGGGCCCATGATCAGGCTGATCTGCGGCACCACGCCGCTCGCCAGCACGTTGCGCTGGAACACCTCGGCATAGCCGCCGAGCGACGCGACGCCCTCCTGGATGCGCGCGCCGCCGCTGTCGTTGAGGCCGATGACCGGCGCGCCGACCTTCATCGCCATGTCCATCACCTTGCAGATCTTCTCCGCGTGGCGCTTGGACAGCGAACCGCCGAACACGGTGAAGTCCTGGCTGAACACGAATACCAGCCGGCCGTTGATCGTGCCCGATCCGGTGACGACGCCGTCGCCGGGGAACTTCTGCTCCTGCATGCCGAAATCGACGCAGTCGTGCTCGACGTACATGTCGAGCTCCTCGAAGCTGCCCTGGTCGAGCAGCACATCGAGCCGCTCGCGCGCGGTCAGCTTGCCCTTGGCGTGCTGGGTGGCGATGCGCTTCTCGCCCCCACCCTGGCGCGCGGCGGCGCGGCGGCGTTCGAGCTCGGCGATATTGGCGGACATGCGTACTCCCCGTGTGTGACGGGGCGGTTACGCGGCAGGATTACGCAGCGTCAAGCAATCAGAACTTGAGCATGATGCGCCGGGCGAGCGCCGGGCTGATCGAGTGGACGACCTCGATCAGCTTGACCATGCCGACGTTCGCTTGCGGAAGATCGCGCTCGATCGCGTCGACGATCTGCAACGCGCACTCGGACGCCGGCATCTTGCTGCCGCCGCGCGCGGCGGTCATCGCGGTGTCGACCACCGGTGGCAGCGCTTCTATCACGTGCACGCTGCTACCCGCGAGCTGCGCGCGCAGCGACTGGGTATAGCTGCGCAGGCCCGCCTTGGTCGCGCAATAGACCGCGCTGCCGGTGTTGGGGGCGATGGCGAGGCCGCTGGTGACGTTGACGATCGCCGCCTCGGGCCGCGCTTGCAGCCGGTCGAGCAGCAGCACGATCAGGCGGATGGGGCTGTTGAGGTTGGCGTAGATGCAGTCGTCGGCGGCATCGGCATCGGGCCACCCGGCGCGGAAGTCGTGCTCGACGCCCTGACCCGCGTTGTTGACCAGGATATCGATCGGCCGCTCGCCCAGCGCATCGACAATCGATTGCGCGCCTTCGGGTGCCGAGAGGTTGGCGGCAATCGCCTCGAACCCCGCCTGCCGCGCGCGTTCGAGACCGTCGGGCGAGCGGCCGGTGACGATCACCGTCGCACCTTTGGCCGTGAGCTGGAGCGCAATCTGCTGGCCGATTCCGGCCGTCCCACCCGTGACCAGCGCGGTCTTGCCGGCGAGGTACATCAGAGCTTTACCACGCCCTGCGCGATCAGGCTGCGCGCGGTGTCGAGCACGGTCTGCTCGACCGGCAGCGTGGTCCAGCCGAGCAGGTCCTTGGCGTGGCTCCCGCTCACCACCTTGCGCTTGCCGACCTCGCCCGCGATCTGGCGGATGTCGCGGCTGAACAGCGCCATCAGCTTGAGCACCGGGGTGGGCATCCGGCGGCTCGGCACCTTGCGCGCGTCTTCACCCATATGGTCGCGCAACACCTGCGCGATGTCCCCCATCCACATGAACTCCGCCGCACTGGCGAAGCGCTCGCCGCGAATTTTGTCGGCGGGCGCTTCGAGGGCGAGCACGTGCAGGCTGGCGACATCGCGCACATCGACCACGGTGAACCCGACGCGCGGGATCGCGGGAATTTCGCCAGTCAGGAAGCGGCGAACGAACTCGATCGAGGCGGAGAGATCGTCGTTAACCACCGGCCCGAGCACGGCGACCGGGTTGACGCTGCAGAACGCCATCTCGGGCGCGTTCTCGGCGACCCAGTCGCGCGCGGCGCGCTCGGCGATGGTCTTGGATTTGACGTAAGGCTGTACCTCGGGCGCGCTGAGATTGGTCCAGTCGCCTTCGTCGAACGCGGTCTTGCTGGTCGGGTGGCCATAGGCAATCGCGGCCGAGCTGCTGGTCTGCACGAAATGCTGCACACCCGCCGCCTGCGCAAACCTCAGCGCGCGCAAGGTGCCTTCGCGCGCCGGGACGATCAGTTCGTTTTCGTCCTTGGGCACCCCGACCGGAAACGGCGAGGCGACGTGGGCGACATGGGTGCAGCCCTCGTTGGCGAGGTCCCACCCGGCGTCGCTCATCAGGTCGGCTTCGAACACGTAGAGCTGATCGCCCGCGCCCGGCCAGCGCCCCCGCAGCCGCGCCTCGCTCTTGGCCTTGCTGCGAACCGTGGTGCGCACGCACCAGCCCTTGTCCAGCAACTGGTCGATGACTTCGCCGGCGATGTATCCCGTGCCACCGGTGACGAGAACGGTGCCTGCCATGTGAGTTCTCCCCTCGCGCTCAGGCTACGCGCAATGAGCGACGCGGGCAATCAGCGCAGCAGCACCAGCTCTTCCGCCATCGTCGGGTGGATGGCGACGGTCTGGTCGAACTGCTCTTTGGTGAGGCCCGCCTTCACCGCCACCGCCGCGGCCTGCATGATCTCGGCGCTTTCGGGCCCGATCATGTGGATGCCGAGGATTTGCCCCGTCCCTTCGGCGCAGACCATCTTGTAGAGGCTACGCTCATTGCGGCCCGCAAGGACGTTCTTCATCGGCCGGAAATCGCTCTCGTAGACCTTGATGCTGCCGAACTTGTTGCGCGCCTGCCCCTCGGTCATGCCGACGCCCGCGAGCGGCGGGTGGCTGAATACCGCGCTCGGGATGCAGGAGTGGTCGACCGCGGTGGGCTTGCCGCCGAACACGGTGTCGGCGAACGCCTGCCCCTCGCGGATTGCGACCGGGGTCAGCTGCACGCGGCCGGTGACGTCGCCCACGGCATAGATGTGATCGACGCTGGTCTTGCTGAACCGATCGACGACGATCTCGCCGTGCTGGCCGAGCTCGACGCCAGCCTTGTCCAGCCCGAGACCTTCGGTGTTCGGCACCCGGCCGGTAGCGAACATCACGCAATCGACGATGAGGTCCTCGTGGTTGGTCATCGAGACCTTGAGACAGCCGTCCTCGGTCTGCTCGATGGCCTTGAACTCGGCGTTGAAACGGAAGTCGATGCCCTTCATCACGCTGATCTGCAGCAACCGATCGCGTAAGGATTCGTCGTAGCCGCGCAGGAGCTGGTCGGAGCGGTTGATGATCGTCACCTTGCTGCCGAATTCGTTGAAGATGCCGGCGAACTCGTTGGCGATGTAGCCGCCGCCCGCGATCAGGATGCGTGGCGGCAGAGCTTCCAGATGGAATGCCTCGTTGCTGGTGATGCCGAGTTCGTTACCCGGACATTGCGGCACGTGCGGCCGCGCGCCGGTGGCGATGAGGATGTGCTTGGCGGTGACGATCTTGCCGCTGCCGAGGGTAATCTCGTGCGGCCCGGTCAGCACAGCGCGGTCGAGGATGATCTCGACCTCGTTGTTCTTGAGCGTCTCGGTGTAGGCACCATTGAGGCGGTCGACGTCCTTCAGCACATTGTCGCGCAGCACCGACCAGTCGAACTTGGGGTTATCGATGGTCCACCCGAAGTTCTTCGCATCCTCCAGGTCCTCGGCGAAGTGCGCGCCGTAGACGAGCATCTTCTTGGGCACGCAGCCGCGGATCACGCAAGTGCCGCCGACCCGGTGCTCCTCGGCCACCGCGACCCGCACGCCATAGCCCGCCGCGATCCGGCTCGCGCGCACCCCGCCCGAGCCTGCGCCGATGACGAACAGGTCGTAGTCGTAAGCTTCGTCGGCCATGCGCATCTCCTGTGGAGCGGCGCATATGGCGGGCCGCCGCGCGTGCGGCAACCGGCGAAGATCAGGCGGGCAGGAGCACCGGCTGGGCGGCCATCGGTTGCGGGGCGGCCGCTCGGTCTTTCAGCTTGAGGAACCAGCCCGCGAAGCGCGTCGCGGCAAGGCCGACCGCCACCCCGGCGACGATGTCGATGGCGTAATGGCTGCCGATGGGGATCGCCGCGATCGCCATTCCGGCATTCAGCACCAGCATCGGCCATCGGGTTAGACGGAAGCGCCACCAGCTCCGCGCCAGCATAGTTGCGGCGCAGGCGTGGAAGCTCGGGATGGTGACCATGCCGGTCAGGTGGTCGATTGTCAGCATGTGGATCGTTCCGTCGCGCAGGCCGGTCATGACCGGAACGAATTGCCACGGCATATTCACGCTGACGCCGGGCATGAGCGTCTGGTCGATGCCATAGTAGTTGTAAGGCGAGAGCGCGGGCAGCCAGTGAAACGGCAGCAGGCAGAGCAACAGACCGACGGACCACGCAGACAGGAAAAACTCGAGGTCGCGCGCACGGCCAAACAACGTCGCCACCCCAAGGAATGCGATCGGTTGCCAAACCATTGAATTGTAGACCCATTCGAGCACTTGGTAGAGAACAGGGTATCGGGGCAGCGCGAGGATCAATGCCTTGAGGTCGAGGAACGGAAACAGCGCACGATCTATCGCAACGAGCGTCCTGTCGATGAATGCACCTGACCCCACTGCCATGCTGACAGAGGCAAACGTCGCGACCAGTACGACCGCGAAAAACAACGCGAACGATTCCAGACCGACCGCCAGCCGGGAGGTCGGCTGGGCAACGCGGGTTGTAAACGCGAGCGCCCCGATGACCGCGACGAGGAACAGGAACGCGCCCGGCCCATCCGACAGATCGACCCCGCCCGGTAGCCGGCTGGCACCGATCCAGAGCAACACCGCACAAATCACCAAGACAACGAGCGGGACGTGAAACAGCGCGCGCGGGGCGCTCCGCCAATCGGGTCCTCGCCGCTTCGTCGCCTCGCCGTCCACGGGACGAAGCCCTAGGCGAACAGGGTAAACAAGCGGCTAATCGAGGTCGTGGATCGCCGGGTCCCAGAAGGTCGCCAGAGCGACTGCCGCAATGGTCATGGTGCGGATGGTGCCCGGATCGAGGTCTGGGTCGCCGGTGAGCGCCGGACGCCCGGTCAGCGCCAGCGCGCCAATGGTCTGACCGTTGCGCTCGAACGAGTAGCCGACCGGGGTCAAGCTCGGCAGCGAGGTGCCGGCGGTGTGGTGGAGCGAGCGGAACCGGATGGTCTCGCCGCCCAGCGCGATTTCGCCCGCGCGTTCGTAACGGGTGATCGCGGTACCGCCGACGACGACTTCCTGCAGCTCGAAGCGCGCCGGGATGGCGCGGCCTTCGGCGGTGAAGGCGCAGCGATAGGCAAGCGGTCGGGTCGTCACCTCGGCAAGACCGAGGTCGAGCGCGTGCTCGCGCATGCCGCAATCGGCTTCGATTGTGGAGCTTATCTCCGGCCCGGCGATGGTGAAGCGGCTGCCGCCCGAGCGCTCGATCGTTCCGTCCAGGAACGAGCCGCGCTCAAGCCCGCGGGCGAAACGGCCGCCGTATGGGCCCGCGTCGAACGTCCCCGACGGCTTTCCGCCGATCCCGGTGAACTCGCTGTACCAAGTCATCCCGGCCAGCGCCTCCGGCATGCGGATTTGCGCCGCCGTGCAACCGGCGAGCGCAAGGCACGCCGCCAGACCGATTCCAGCCCTCATTCGGTGATCTCCCTCATTGATCCCAAACGGGAAAAATGAGCAGCGGACCTGAACGAAAGCTGGCGCAGCCTGGCGGCGCGCTTGTGCTTACCCGCGCGAGCGGCGCTGGAAGCTGCCGCCGCCGTTTCCGCCGCGGTTGCCGCCGCCGTTCGCGCCGCCA
>JAEWKG010000314.1 GCA_023386135.1 Pseudomonadota bacterium
CATCCTCGACGAGCCGACCACCGGCCTCCACTTCGAGGACGTGCGCAAGCTCCTCGAGGTGCTCCAGCGCCTGGTCGACCAGGGCAACAGCGGGGTGGTGATCGAACACAACCTCGACGTGATCAAGACCTCCGACTGGATCGTCGACCTCGGGCCCGAGGGCGGCGTGCGCGGCGGGGAGATCGTCGCGGAAGGGACGCCCGAACAGGTCGCGGCGAGCCCGCGCAGCTACACCGGCCACTACCTCAAGCCGATGCTGGAGAAGGCGAGCACCGCGCAGCCCGCGCGTGAGCCGGCGCCGGCGAAGTAGGGCGGAGCGAGTCGCGCTTCACGCACGGCCCACCACACACCCCACCGTCACCCTGAACTCGTTTCAGGGTCCATCGTGCCCAATGCACGGCGGCGTGTGCGGAGAAATGGACCCTGAAACGAGTTCAGGGTGACGAGTAGGGAGGGGCGACCGCTACGCCCAGGGACTCGCCCCCACCGCCACCAACCGCTAACCTCCCGCCCATGACCCACCGCATCTACCGGATGGCGTTCGCCAAGGTCTATCCGGCGCTGGTCGCCAAGGTGGAGCGCAAGGGACGCAGCCAGGCCGAGGTGGACGAAGCGATCCGCTGGCTCACCGGCTACACCGACGCCGGCCTCGCCGCCGAGCTGGCCGCGGGGACCGACGTCGAGACCTTCTTCGACCGCGCCCCGGCGATGAACCCCGACCGCGCGCTGATCACCGGCAAAGTGTGCGGCGTGCAGGTGGAAACGATCGAGGAGCCGACGATGCGCGCCATCCGCCGGCTCGACAAGCTGGTCGACGAGATCGCCAGGGGCCGCCCGATGGACAAGGTCCTGCGCACTCCGGCTTAACCCCTCGTCACCCCTCTTCCCGTCACCCTGAACTCGGTTCAGGGTCCATCTCTCCCCGCACTCCGCCCTTCATTGGGCGCGATGGATGCTGAACCAAGTTCAGCATGACGGAGTAAGGGGTGCGCCGCGAAGCGCGCCGCGCTCGCCGGGTCGTGCGCCTTGAACACGGTCGCGAGCGCGAATTGGACCGTCGCCGCCAGCAGCGCAAAGCCCAGCACCAGTCGCCAGAAAACCTAGCAGGCTCGCTCGTCGTAGTAGCTGTCGAAATCGGGCCAGTCGCCCGGCTCGGCCGGGAACACCAGGCTGGCGACGACATAGCACCCGCCGACCACCGCGGGATCGCCATCAGCGTGAACAGGTTGAACGGCAGCGCGTCGCGATAGGCGAAGGCGGCGGTGAAGAACGATCTTGGTCGACCAGCACATAGAGCCCGAGCAAGGGCACCAGCCACCCCACCCGCACCGGCGGCGGCGCATCGTCCGCCTCGTTCACGCGGACGACCCCCTTCGCCACCGCCCGCTGCCGCGCCTTCAACCGCAGGACGCGCGCAAAGCCGGACAGCAGCTCGGCAATCGACAGGCCGAGCAGCAGCGAGAGCAGGGCGAAGATGAGGTCGAATTGGGACATTGCTCAGGCGATGTCGCAGCGCAGCCTTGCGAGAGCAACAGACTGCGGCAGTTAAGAACCAGAAACTGCAGCATCGAGAGCAGGCGGCTGACTAAACAATCCATTCCGAACTGGATGTTGTTCCCGATCAAACCTCCGTTTCGGGGATATGCAGAAAGCCTCTGATTGACCCACCACCATGGAGGCTCCAGTGTCTCAGGATATGACCGCCCAGTTACCTTCGTTGCGCTTGGAGCCCGTTCTGCGCACGGAGCACGGGGCGCTTTATGAGGCTGATTGCCTCGAGATGTTTGACCAACTTGAAGACCAGTCGGTTGATACAATTTTTGCAGATCCGCCATTCAATCTGAAAAAGCTTTACGGCCCGCGGTCCACTGACGATTTGAGCGAAGCCCGATATCTGGAGTGGTGTAGAGAGTGGATCACCAGAGGCGTGAGGACACTCCGAGAGGGCGGAAGCTTTTTTCTGTATAACCTTCCAAAGTGGAATTTTCGGCTCGCTAATATTTTGCTAGAGACTGGCCTGGATTTCCGCCATTGGATTGCCGTCGAACAAAAGAACGGTCTACCTATTCAGGGTCGCCTTTATCCGGCCCATTACTCACTGTTGTACTTCACTAAGGGGCGACCGAACACGTTTAACAAAATTCGCACGCCGATTGAGACCTGCCGGCATTGCGGAGGGGAGCTGCGAGACTATGGAGGACATCGGGGGGCGATGAACCCTAACGGCGTGAATCTGAAGGATGTCTGGACCGACATACCTCCGGTTCGGCATCGAAAATTTAAGCCGTCAAGCCGTGGCGAAAACGCACTGAGCACGAAATTGCTCGATCGAGTGGTCGAATTATCGACAGTTCCCGGAGATCTTGTCGTGGATCCTTTCGGAGGAAGCGGGACAACCTACGCTGTTTGCGAAAAGCTTCACAGGCGCTGGATTGGGTCTGAGATTGAGGACGTTAGGCCAATCCTTGATCGGCTGAGCACTGACGTTCACCATCATCGAAATGACGACTACGTTCAGTATGCCACAGATCGTATCGCTGCAGAGTAGCTAATGCCCAAGATTTCAACCGTAAAAGATTACGATGGCTTTAAGGCGAAAATCCAGCGCCTTGATTTATCATCTATTGTCTCCGAGGTCGAAAGCGCTTTGACGTCTTTCCCGCTGCATCTGGAAGAGCGTAAGCACGCCAATGGAACCAAAGGACTGCGTCAAGCAATCGACGAACGGTTCGAGGCCGCCGGCGGATGGACCAAGATTACGGTCGGAGGAGTGGACTGGACCAAGTCGAGTCCGAAGGGCGCAAAGATCGGCGTTGAGGTCCAAGTTTCCGGACGCAGTGATCTTCTTGCAGTGGACGTTTTGCACCTCAAGAACGACATCGCGCTTGGTGACTTAGACGTTGGTATGATTATCGTTCCGGATAACGGAACCTCGAAATTTCTGACTGACCGAACGCCAAACCTTGCTACAGCCCAACGTCACGTGGAACTTCACGCGTCAGATCTTCCAATCCGGATCATGGCGTTCAGTCATGATGGTGTGGGGCCCGCATTGGATAAAATGCGAACCAATTTGGGCAAAATTTAGAGGCAAATCAGTCGTCGGCTGAAACCGCTCCTTCCTTTGACAAACCCCTGTCCTACAGCCCCCCACATGCCATAAATGCCTCGATTCGCTTTTCCCCGTGCAAGGATGCGGATCGATGTCTTCACCCCAACTTCCCGCCATCATTGACCAGCTCAACGGCGCGCCGCCGCCGCCGGGGCGGTGGACCGAGTTCGGGCGGCCGCTGCAGGTCGCTTTCCTCGAGGCGCTGGCCGAGTGCGGCAACGTGCGTGCGGCCGCCACCAGCGTCGGGGTCAGCTACCGCACCGCCTACCGCGCACGGCGCGGCGATCCGGCGTTCCGGCAGGCGTGGACCGGCGCGCTGATCGCGTCGCGGCCGGTGAGCGAGGACGTGCTCACCACCCGCGCGATCGACGGGGTGGAGGAAGTCGTGTGGTTCCGCGGCGAGGAGGTCGGCCGCCGCGTGCGTTACGACAGCCGCCTGCTGCTCGCGCACCTCGGCCGGCTCGACAAGCTGTGCGAGGATGCAGTCGCCAATGCCATCGCCGAGGACTTCGAGGGCGCGCTCGCGCGCTTTGCCGCGGGCGAGGAGCCGGCCCCGCCGCCGGCGGAGAGTTCTGCGCCAGGACACCGTGACAAGTGTGACAAGTCCAACAGCGCGGCGCCCGCTGTGCCGCCGGCTCCCGCCGCTCCGGCTGCTTCGTCTCTGGCGGAGGAGCCGTGCGAATGGACCGATCCTGACGAGGATTGCCCCGAATGCGGTGGACCGTGCACCGGTCCCGGCGGTGACTGCCGCGAATACGAAGCCCGGATCGGCGAGATGTACGATGCGCGGCCGGCGGGCGCGCCCTGGCCGAACGACTATCCCGGCCTCGATCCCGACGCGGGCGCGGCCGCGCAGCTCAGGGCCTATGAACTGGGGGTGGCGCAGTGGTGGGTGGTGCTGCCGAGAGACTAGCGCGCAGGCGCGCCGGTGGCAGGCCCTGGCGGCTCAGTCGATGAGCGCGAGCTCCACGCGGCCGCTGCCGCGCGCGACCAGGCCGATCTGCGAGGCGGCCGCTTTCGACAGGTCGAGCACGCGGCCGCGCGCGAACGGGCCGCGGTCGTTGATGCGAACCACCACCGACTTGCCGTTGGCGGGGTTGGTCACGCGGACCATCGATCCCAGCGGCAGGGTGCGGTGCGCGGCGGTCAGCAGGCCGGGGTTGAACCGCTCGCCGCTGGCGGTGCGGTGGCCGGCCAGTTCGTTGCCATAATAGCTGGCGACGCCGCCGGTGATGCTGCGGCCGGGGTTGAACTCGTCGGCGGCCGGTGCGGCGGGCTCGTCGGCGGGATCGATCTGCGTCACATCGACCATGCCCGCGCTCGGAACGAAGGCGCTCGCTGCCGCGTTGAGAGGGGCGAAGGATGCCTTGAACTCGGCTCCAGTGTCCGCGAAGGCGGGGCCACTGGCCGATGCCGGGAGCAGAAGCGCGGTGACTATCGCCAGACCGCGCAGCGCCGAGCGGCGAGCGTTGTGTGCTGTTCCGTCCATGCCGGGCGGTTTACAGGCCGGGTTCCCGGCGTGGCACCCCTCCAGGCTCGGCTCGCCCCGGACTCCCAACCGTTCATCGTGTGGTTATTCTATATTAACCACGATTCGAGCCGCGGCGGCGGTTTGCGCTGTCCTACAGGTGTCCCGGCGTGCCATCCGAGTCGCTGCCGAGTCGCAACGCCGTCGCGGAGAGCTCGCTCCGGCAAGATCTTTGAAGAGTTGGGCAGCCTTGAAGCGCAAATGCAAATGGGGCCGACCCGAAGGTCGACCCCACTCTCACCAGCGCGTGGTCCTTCCGAAGAAGGCGCTTGGCGCCCAGTGTCGTTGCCGCTGGCAGCCGGCCCGAAAGCCGCTTTCCGTTGGCTCTGTCACCGGCGCTCGCACCGGCATCCGGTTCCGTCGGGCGGCGGCCTTCGATCCGAAGATCGCGCCCTCCATCCGGCGGTTCCGAGACCGGGAGTTCCGTGATGGCCTACCGCCGCTGGCGCCGCGAACCTGGCCGAAGCCTGGATGCCTTGCCTGACGGTCGACCGGGTTCTCCCGATCGATGGTGGCGATGCTTTCGCGTTCTTCTCGAGCGATCGATTTGCTTCGACCCGAAGGTCTCGGCATGCCGATCTCGAAGACCGCGCGGACAGTCGCCGCCATCCCGATCCGGTTAGAATTCTCTTGTTCTTTCAGTCCGTTAGGACCGGCAGATCAGAGGTTTCCGCCCCGTCTCGATGACCCAAAGGTGCCGTGCGGACCCGAGTCGCGCAAGCGTGCAAGGGCGGCGTTTTCCACTATCCCCCACTTTCGCTGTGGACATTTGTGGATAACTCCGCGCCGGCTCGCGCAATTTTGCTACAAAATCGAGCCGATTCAGCGGTCTCGCTGGGCAAGCAGGCGCAAGCGCAGCGCGTTCAATTTTATGAAGCCGGCCGCATCGGTCTGGTCGTACGCGCCGGCGTCGTCCTCGAATGTGACGTGCCGTTCGGAGTAGAGCGAGTTCGCCGACTTGCGGCCGACCACCTGCGCCAGGCCCTTGTAGAGCTTGAGCCTTACGGTGCCGCTGACCTTCTCCTGGCTGAGGTCGATCGCCGCCTGCAGCATCTCGCGCTCCGGCGCGAACCAGAAGCCGTTGTAGATGAGCTCGGCGTACTTCGGCATCAGCTCGTCCTTGAGATGCGCCGCGCCGCGGTCGAGGGTGATCTGCTCGATCCCCCGATGCGCCCGGGCGTAGATCTCGCCGCCGGGCGTCTCGTACATGCCCCTGCTCTTCATGCCGACGAAGCGGTTCTCGACCAGGTCCAGCCGGCCGATACCGTGCGTGCGGCCGAGATCGTTGAGCGCGGCGAGCAGCGTGGCGGGCGACATCGCCTCGCCATTGAGCGCGACCCCGTCGCCGCGCTCGAAGTCGACCGTGATGTACTCCGGCGCGTCGGGCGCGTCCTCGGGGTTATCGGTGCGGCTGTAGACGTAGTCCGGCACCTCCTCCCACGGGTCCTCCAGCACCTTCCCCTCGCTGGAGGTGTGCAGCAGGTTGGCGTCGGTCGAGAACGGGCTTTCGCCGCGCTTGTCCTTCGGCACCGGGATCTGGTGCGCCTCGGCCCAGGCGATCAGCGCGGTGCGGCTGGTCAGGTCCCACTCGCGCCACGGGGCGATGACCTTGATGTCGGGCGCGAGGGCGTAGGCGCTAAGCTCGAAGCGAACCTGGTCGTTGCCCTTGCCGGTCGCGCCGTGGGCGATCGCATCGGCGCCGGTCTCGCGGGCGATCTCGATCAGCCGCTTGGAGATCAGCGGCCGCGCGATGCTGGTGCCGAGCAGGTAGTCGCCCTCGTAACGGGCGTTCGCGCGCATCATGGGGAACACGAAGTCGCGCACGAATTCCTCGCGCAGGTCGTCGATGTAGATGTTGCTGTCGGGCAGGCCCATCAGCTTGGCCTTGGCCCGCGCCGGCTCCAGCTCCTCGCCCTGGCCGAGGTCGGCAGTGAAGGTCACCACCTCGCAGTTGTAGGTCACCTGCAGCCACTTGAGGATGACGCTGGTGTCGAGCCCGCCGGAGTAGGCGAGGACGACCTTCTTGATGTCGGGCATTTGGCGTTTCCTGTAGGCTCGGCGAAAAGTCGGTGCGCGCCCTATGGCAAGGGCGCGCGGGCGGCAAGAAAGGATGCGTTGATGGGCAAGTACGCGCCGAAGACCGCAGCGACCGGGGTGTCCGTGGCCGATTACATCGCCGACCTCCCTGATGCGCGGCGGCGGGAGGAGGCGGCGGTGCTAGACGCGCTGCACCGCCGTGTGACCGGCTTGGAGCCGAAGATGTGGGGCCCGTCGATGATCGGCTACGGCAGCTACCATTATCGCTACGATAGCGGGCACGAAGGCGTGGCGATGCGCGGCGGCTTCTCACCGCGCAAGGCCGCGCTAACGCTCTACCTGATGGGCAACTACTGCGACCGCCAGCCGGAGGCCGACGCGCTGTTCGCCCGGCTCGGCAAGCACAAGACCGGCAAGTCGTGCCTCTACGTCACCAAGCTCGCCGACGTGGACATGGCCGTGCTGGAGAGGCTGGTGGCGCGGAGTTGGGAGGCGATGAACGACCGCTATCCGGCTTAGGTGAAGTGCGGGCCCGGCCGTTCGTACAGCTCCTCGAAGTGGACGAGGGTGGGGCGGGGCCCGAGCGGCTGCGGCTGCCCGCGGCGGAAGGCCCACTCACCGCGATCGCAGTCCTCGGCGCGGACGTAGCCGTTGATGTAAAAGCGGCGGTAGTGGTCGCTGGTGTTCCGGCCGGAGCCGTGAACGAGGTACGGGCTCCACAGCGCGAGATCGCCGGGTTCGAGTTCGAGGTCGACGAGGTGAGTGGGATCGAGGCCCGCCGCCTCCAGTGCTGCGGTCTCGACCACGCTGTCCATCACCGATGTGCCGCTGGTGGTGAGCTCGATCGGACCGGCGATGTGACTACCGGGGAGGATCCGCATCGCGCCGCTCTCGCGGGTGTGCGGGTCGATCGCCAGGCCGGTCTGGATGTAGCTGGCGCCGAGATTGCGATAGGCGCTGTCGGGACGGCGGAAGCGGCTGTCCTGGTGGAACGCGAAATCGCCCTTGCCGCCGGGCTTCTTCCAGTGGAGCTGATTGATGATCTGCTTGAGGTCCTCGCCGATCAGCGGGCGGAGGGTGGCGCCAATGCGGGCGGCGATGCGGAAGCGGTCGAGAACGACGTTGTGGTAGCTCGCCCACTGCGCCATCCGCACTTCGCCGCCGTCGAGCCGGTAGTTGAGGTTGCCGTACCGGAAGCTGCGGCCGAGCGCCAAGGCCTCGGCGTGGACCTCGTCGACCGCGGCGGACAGCTCGGCGATGGCGCCGGCGGGGAACACCTCGCGGACGATGGCATAGCCGTCGCGGCGGTACTGCTCGACGATGTCGGACATCTCAGGCGTCCGTCAGTAGCGCCGCTTCGGCCGCGGCGATGTAGTCGCGCGCGATGGGAAGGGTCTCGCGGCGGCGGATGAACTGGATCTGGAAATTGCCCATGCCGCCGCTCTCGAATGCGGCGGTGGCTCCGGCAAGGTAGAAGGTCCACATGCGGTAGAACCGCGCGCCATACCTCGCCTCGATCGCCGCCTTGTTGGCCTCGCAACGCGCGTACCATTCGCGCAAGGTGTAGGCGTAGTGGAGGCGCCAGATCTCGATGTCGCTGGCGATCAGCCGCGCCTTTTCGCTCGCCGCCATCGTCTCGCTCAGCGCCGGGATATAGCCGCCCGGGAAAATGTACTTGCGGGTGAAGGCGTCGGTCTTGCCGGGCTTGCCGAAGCGGGTGATCGAATGGAGCAGCATCACCCCGTCGGGCGCGAGCAGGTTGGCGCAGGACCGGAAGAAGGTCTCGAACTGCGGCGCTCCGACGTGCTCGAACATGCCGACCGAGACGATCCGGTTGTACTGCGCGCCTTGCGCGGCGAGGTCGCGGTAGTCGACCACCTCGATCGAGATGCGGTCCTCCAGGCCGGCCTCGGCGACCCGCTTCCGGCCGAGCACAGCCTGTTCTTCGCTCAGCGTGATGCCAGTCACCTGCACCTTGGCGTGGCGCGCGAGGTAGATCGCCATGCCGCCCCAGCCGCAGCCGATGTCGAGCACGCGCTGGCCCGGCGCGAGCGCCAGCTTGGCCGCGATGTGGGTGAGCTTGGCGCCCTGCGCCTCCTCCAGCGTCGTGCCCGGCCGCGGCCAGTAGGCGCAGGAATACTGCAGGTGCTCGCGATCGAGCATCATCTCGTAGAGATCGTTGCCGATGTCGTAGTGATGGGCCACGTTGCGCTTGGCGCTCGTCTGGCGGTTCACCGCCTCGAGCGTCGCACCGATGCGGTTGCGGACGCGGCGGAAGAAGCTTGGGGCTTTGAGCGTCTTGCCGTGGCAGCGATTGTTGGCGCGGATCAGCCCGACGAGGTCCATCACGTCGCCGCGCTCGATCACCAGGCGTCCGTCCATGAACGCTTCGGCGGTGCCCAGGCGCGGGTCGAGCATGATGTCGCGGCCGACCTTGGCGTCGGTGAACCGCACGCGGACCGAGGGGAAGCCGGGCGCCGCTTCGCCGATCGTCGCTACGCGCCCGTCGGCGTGGACGACCTCAAGCAACCCCTGCTTGACGAGGCGGGCGAGCAGCCGGTCGATCAACGAGCGCTTTTGCGCGTTACTCGGCGGCTTCACGGTAGGCGGGGTCGAGGTGCCAGGCTGGCGGGGTGTCGCTGGCACGCAAGCGCTCGCTTTCGTCGTACATGAAATCGCGGGTCATCGGGATGGCCTCGCGGTCCTTAACGTAAACGATCTGCCAGTTGACCATGTTCCCGTTGCGGAAGCTCTGCTCAGCGCCGGCGAGATAGAACAGCCACATGCGGTAGAACTGCTCGTCGTAGAGATCGACGATCTCCTCGCGGTGCATGACTGTGCGGTTGTACCACTCCTCCAGCGTGAAGCAGTAGTGGAAGCGCATCGCTTCGACGTCCATCACCTGCCAGCCGTGCTTCTCCGACTGCGTGACCAGTTCGCTCAGCGCCGGGATATAGCCGCCGGGGAAAATGTACTTGCGCGTCCAGGCGTCGGTGTGGCCCGGCGGGCCGGCCCGGCCGCAGCAATGGCTGAACATCACCCCGTCGGGCTTGAGCAGGCGGGCGGTGTGCTCGAAGAACAGCGGGTAGTGCGGGGTGCCGACGTGCTCGAGCAGGCCGACCGAACTGATCCGGTCGAATTCTCCTTGGACATCGCGGTAGTCCATCAGCGCGAACTTGACCTTGTCGGCCACGCCTTCCGCCTCGGCGCGCTCCTTGCAGAAGGCGATCTGGTCCTCGGCGAGCGCCACGCCGAGAACCTCGACGCCGTAGTGCTTGTGGAGGTACAGCGCGAACCCGCCCCAGCCGCAGCCGATGTCGAGCACCTTCATGCCCGGCTTCAGGTACATCTTGGCGGCCATGTGCGCCTTCTTGTCGAGCTGCGCCTGCTCGAGGCTCGTCGCCTCCGGGTCGCCCCGGTAATAGGCCATCGTGTATTGCCGGTCCTCGTCGAGGAACAGCTCGTAGAGCCGGCGGGTGAGGTTGTAGGTGTGCTCGGCGTTGTCGCGCGCCTTGCCCTTGGGATTGAAGCTGTCGAGCCGCGCGATCAGCGATTGGCCCACGCGGCGCAGCGTGCCCTGCGCCTGAATCGCGCGGTCGCCCTCTCGCTTTGTGTTCGCGGTGACGAACAGGATCATGTCGCGGATGTCGTGCGGAGGCTCGACCACGAGCCAGCCCCACATGTACGCCTCGCCCGCGCCGAGCTGGGGGTAGCGAGCGATGTGATTGGCTGCTTTCGCGTCGGTCAGCCGGATGCGCAGCGGTCCGCGATCATCAAGGGCGGGGCCGGGACCATATTCGTAGACTTTGCCGTCGTGGTTGGTGACGATCAGCTTGCCGCGCCGGATCGCGCGGGACAGGAACTTGTCGAGCAACCACATCGTCGGGTCTTCTCCCTCACACGCCGGCGTACCACTGGTAGCCGCCCCGGTCTTCCCAGTAGCCGCCGCGGCCTTCGCCGATGGTGTCGAGGCTGGCGACCGCTTCGATGCCGGTCAAGTACTTGGCGTGCTTGTAGCCGAGTTGGCGCTCGACCCGGAGGCGCAGCGGCGCGCCGTTGCGTTCGGGGAGCGGCTGGCCGTTGAGCAGGTGCGCGACGATCGTCTGCGGGTGAAACGCATCGATCAGATCGATGCTCTCGTAATACGGCGCGCCATCGAGGGTGTCGGCGCAGCGGAGAACGATGAACCGCGCTTCTGGCTTGAGCGCCGCGCCGCGCAGGATGGTGGCGAGCTGCGGACCGGTCCACTCGCCGATCGCGCTCCACCCCTCGACGCAGTCGTGGCGGGTGATCTGGGTGCGCTGCGGCAGGCGGCGGATATTGTCCATGCTGAGGGATAGCGGATGCCGGACGAGGCCGGTGACGGTCAGCCGCCAGTCGGTGAACCCATTCGCCAGCGCGGCGGCGTATTCGGGGGTGTCGACCGAGGTCGAGCCGTTGCCGCGGAAAAAGGGCGAGAGGTCGGCGCGGGTGAACTCGGTCGCCAAGGCCTCGCGCCCCGCCAAAAACCGTTGCGCCGTCTTGTGGGCCCGCTCGGCACCCTTGAGCAGCGACTGCCCGGCGCCGGTTTCGGCCACCTTGGAGCAGCCGCCTGCGACCAGAGCGCCGAGCCCGGCGAGGAGCGACCTACGCCTCAAGCCGCCCTCCGGTAATCATATCGCGCATTTGCCTGAGCGGGTGCGAGACCAGCACCAGCGCGACGTGGAGGAGCAGGAACCCGAACAGGCTCCACGCGAAGATGAAATGGAGTGAGCGCATCGATTGCCGTCCGCCGACAAGCTCGCTCACCGGACGCATGATCGGTTCCATTCCGGGGCTGATGCCGAGGCCGGTGACGATCATTCCCGGAAGCAGCACGCCGAGGACGATGCCGTAAGTCAGCTTCTGCAGGAAATTGAACTTGCCCTCGTGGGTGAAGTCGAGCCGCAGGTGCGCGGCGATGTCGCTGCGGATCGCCGACCAGCGCCACTCGCGGCGGCGGGTCATCAGGTCGCGGCGGAAGTGGCCGTTGACGAGGATCGCCGCGCACAGGAACAGCAGGAGCAGCGCGAACGGCCAGGCCATCGCGAGGTGCCATGCTCTCGCGCCGGCAAGGCTATAGTGCCCTGGGATCGTCGCCCAGCCGGGAAAGCGGGTGACGGCAAGCCACGCCTCTTGCGGCAGGAAACCGCGCTCGCCCCAGTACAGCCAAGGATGGGCGTTAGAGATGTTGAGCCCGCTCATGAACATCACCACCAGACAGGCAAAGTTCGCCCAGTGCCACAGGCGGGTAGAGAGCGCGTGCCGCTTCACGCCGCTCCCTCGCGAGCAAGGTAGATCACGTCGCGCGGTTGGCTGAGGAGATGCTGGCCGCTGTCGACGAACAGCGTCTCGCCGCTCGCCAGCCAGCCGTGCGCGAGCCACAGGCAGGCGTCGGCGATCTCGCTCGCCTCAGTGCGACGCTCGAGCAGGTTGAGCCGATGACTGACGGCGGTCTCCTCCTCCGACTGGTCGTGGCTCGCGAGGATCGCGCCCGGCGCCAGGGCATAGACCCGGTCCTCCGCCTTGCTCGCCATCGCCAGCATCGGCACGGCCGCGGCGATGGCGTGCTTGCTCAGGGTGTAGCTGAAGAAATCGGGATTTGGATTGGCGAGCTTCTGGTCGGTGAACTGGATCACCCGCCGCCCGCCGCCGGCCCTGGCGTTGGCGAGAAAGGCCTGCGCCATCCGCGCCGGAGCCTCGGCATTGACCCGCACCGCGCGGCGGAACACGTCGGCGTCGAGGCGGGCCACATCGTCCGCGTCGAATACCGAGGCGCAGTTCACCAGGCATCGCCAGTCGGGCAAGTGCGCGGCGAGGCGCTCGATCATATCCTCCGCCGCATCACCGTCGGCGAGGTCGCAGTGGATCGCGAGCGCATCGGGAAGCTCGGCCGCAAGTGCCTCGGCTTCGTCCGCCGAGTGCCCGTAGTGGATGATCACCCGCCAGCCCGCCGCGCCGAACCCGCGTGCGATCGCCGCGCCGATCCGCCGCGCGCCGCCGGTCACCAGCACGGCGGGGCGGGGCGGGGCGGCGGATGCGCTCATACCTCGCGTTCAAGCACAGCGGCGCAGTTTTCGAAAGCCAAAGAAGAAGCGCGCCACCTCCGGAGAGGCGGCGCGCTCTTGTCCATCAGGATGCGACCGATGGAACCTGGGAATTAGCGGCAGCGCGCCTTCTGGCGGTTGCGCTGGATTTCGCGGCCGACGAGGGCACCGGCGACGGCACCGACGATCGTGCCGGTGGCGCGGCTGCCGCGCGTATCGACTGCCCGGCCGATCAGGGCACCGGCCGCACCGCCGACCAGCAGGCCGACCGTGCCGTTCGAGCGCTTGCAGTAGTAACGGCCGTCGTTACCCTGCCAGTAGCGAACGCCGTTCTCGCTGTAATAGCGGCGCTCTTTGGCAATCGCGGGCGACAGCGGCACCACCGCGGTGGTGGCGGTCATGCCGGCGGCGGCGAGAGCGAGAGCAATAGTCTTCATGGGGTCTTCCTTTCCCTCATTTTGAATGTGTGAACTAAGGACGCTCAAGCTGGGAAAGGGGTCCACAACCTCGGATGAACGGCTCGTTGGGATACGAAATCTGGGACGAACCGAGCGGTCCCAGCGATAAATCGAGCCGACGTGCCTAACGTTAGATTCAATTCGCCGCAGCCGCCTCGCGGTCGCGCTCGGCGCGGCTCTTCTTTTCGGCGGCGGTGCGGAGCTGACCGCAGGCGGCGTCGATGTCGCGGCCGCGCGGGGTGCGCACGGGGGCGCTGATACCCGCTTCGAACACGATCTCGGAGAAGCGCCGGACCCGTTCTGGCGTTGAGGTGTCGTAAGCCGCGCCCGGCCACGGGTTGAACGGGATCAGGTTGACCTTGGCGGGCAGCTTGTACTGCTTAAGTAGCCGGACCAGCTCGCGCGCGTCCTCGTCGCTATCGTTCTTGTCCTTGAGCATCACGTATTCGAACGTGATTCGCCGTGCGTTGCTGGCGCCGGGGTAGGCGGCGCAGGCGGTCAGCAGTTCATCGATGCCGTACTTGCGGTTGAGCGGGACGAGCTCGTCGCGGATTTCCTTGGTCACCGCGTGCAGGCTGACCGCGAGGTTGACCCCGATCTCCTCGCCGGCGCGGGCCATCATCGGCACGACGCCGCTGGTCGAAAGCGTGATCCGCCGTTTCGACAGGGCCAATCCGTCGCCATCCATCACAATGCGTAGCGCGGCCTTGACGTTGTCGAAGTTATACAGCGGCTCGCCCATGCCCATCATGACGATGTTGGTAAGGAGCCGTCCGTCGGACGAATAGTGACCGGCGTCCTCGTCGTCGCCCAGGCCCGCCATCGAGCCCTTCGGCCACTCGCCGAGCGCATCGCGGGCGAGCATGACCTGGCCGACGATTTCGCCCGGCGTCAGGTTGCGCACCAGCTTCATCGTGCCGGTGTGGCAAACGGTGCAGTTGAGCGTGCAGCCGACCTGGCTCGACACGCACAGCGTGCCGCGATCGGCGTCGGGGATGAACACCATCTCGAAGTCGTGCCCGTCGGCGGTGCGCAGCAGCCACTTGCGCGTGCCGTCGGTCGAATGCTGCGCCTCGACCACCTCGGGGCGGCCGATCACGAACCGTTCGGCCAGCCACGGGCGCATCGTCTTGGCGATGTCGGTCATCGCCTCGAAGTCGCTGACGCCGCGGTGATAGATCCAATGGAACACCTGGCGCGAGCGCAGCTTGGCGGCCTTGGCGTCGAGGCCCGCTTCGCCGAACAGCGCCGCGATCCGCTCGCGCGGAAGCCCGAGCAGATCGATCCGCCCATCGGCGCGCGGGGTCACTCCGTCGGCGGCGGCAGGGCGCGCGACGGGCACCGGGTCGATCGGACCCGGGATGGACATGAGTGCGGTGTCGGCCATGGAGGCTGCTCATATAGGTGCACGCGCCCGCGCGCGCAAACCGCCACGGCGAGGGCGCGTTCCCTCGGTTCGCCGACAACAATCGACCGCTCGCCGAAAACTTTGTTGCGCGAATGCCACAGCCACCTTGTTGTTTGAGGTTCATGAAACAGGCGCTGCTCCGCCCCGTTGAGCGGGTCCAGGCCACGGCAGCAGCCGGGCCGGTTTGAAGACGGAGTTATTTATGAAGTACACGATCGCATCGCTCGCCGCCGCCGCTTCGCTGGTGGCTCTCGCGACCCCGGCGATGGCCCAGACCGCCGACGAGGTTCCCTTCACCGGCGCGCGCGTCGGCGCGGAGGTGGGCTACGATCACATCCGGACAGGCAGCAGCGAGGATGTCGACACAACCCGCGACCTCAAGCAGTCGATCGACGGCGTCGAGTACGGCGCAGTGGTGGGCTATGACTTTGCGGCCAGCCCGAACGTGCGCGTGGGTGTCGAGGCGAGCTACGCCGGCAGCACCGCCGAGCGCGATTTCAACAACAGCCAGCCGACCGTGTTCAACCTCGGCAGCGTGCAGGCCGACCGCGACATCTATGTCGGCGGCCGCGTTGGCTACGTCACCAGCCCGAACACCATGATCTACGTCAAGGGCGGTTACACCAACCAGCGCTTCGCCACGGTCGGTTCCAACGGCACGGTGGACCTCGACCAGCGCCTCGACGTTGACGGCTGGCGCGCTGGCGCGGGTGCGGAATTCGCCGTCGGACGCAATGCCTACATCGGCGCCGAGTATCGCTACTCGAAGTACTCGAAGGGTGAGCTCGACTTCAACGGGCAGACGCCGGACAGCAGCCGCTTCAACCTCGACACCGATCGTCACCAGGTCGTCGCGACCGCGGGCATCCGCTTCTAACCGTTTCGCCTGACGGACAGGGAAGGGCGGGGCTGCGGCTCCGCCCTTTTCGTATCAGCGGCGCGCGCAGCCGACGGTGGCGGCGTCCATCGCGGTCGCCGCGCCTTCGAGCGGATAGCTGTCGAAGAAACTCCGGCCGCGGGTGTCGCGCGCCGAAACCGTCATCGACTGCGCCGAGCGCATCGCGGCGACAATCGCCGCCTCCATCGCCTTGTCCGCCGCCCAGGCGTCCCCGCCTCCGCCGGCGAGCGCGAAGCGTTGGCGGCCCACGGAAAGCGCAATTGCCGCATTGGGCGCGACGGCGCGGGACAGGCGGACGTGCAGTTGCCCACGCACTCCGCGCTTGGGCCAGGTGCCGATGCTGGCGAACGGCTGGTAATCGCGCGCACGCTGGCTGCTGCGCGCCATGGCGATGGCATAGCAGCGCGGCACGGTGGGATCGCGGAACGCGCCCCAGGTGGCGAACACGCCAAGGCTGTCGCGCGCGGCGAGCGGCGCCGCCATTAATGCCATGCCGAGCATCAGCAACTTACGCATAGGCGATGGCGACCACTTCCCATTCCTTTTCGCCGCCGGGCAGGCGCACGGTCCTGAGGTCGCCCACCGTGGCACCGCGCAAGGCCCGCGCCATCGGCGAGCTCCAGCCGATGCGGCCTTGGCCAGCGTCCTGTTCGTCGTCGCCTACCAGCGTGACGCTACGCTCGGCATCGTCCTCGTCAGCGAGGGTGACGGTCGCGCCGAAGAACACGCGGGCGCGGTCGGGTTGCTCGGCGGGATCGATCACCCGCGCCGCCTTCATTCGCCGCGCGAGATGGGCGAGCTCGCGGTCGATCTCGCGCATGCGCTTGCGGCCGTAAATGTAGTCCCCGTTCTCGCTGCGGTCCCCATTGCCCGCCGCCCAGCTCACCAGCTCGACGATGGCGGGCCGCTCGGTGCCGAGCAGGTGGTCGTAGCGCGCCTTCAGCGCTGCCATGCCGGCGGGACTGATCGGATTGCTGGCGGGCGCGGGCATTGCCGCTTCGTCTAGCCGCGCGTGCCCCGCCGCATCAACCCGGCGAGCGCTTGCCGATCATCTGGCTGATCCCGCGCGGGCTACCGTAACGGACCCGCTCGGGGTGCAGCGCTTCATACACCACCGCGTTCTCGAGCACCCGCTGGACGTAGTTCTTGGTTTCGAAGATCGGGATGTTCTCGATCCACTGCAGCCAGTCGACGCTGCCGGTGCGTGGGTCGCCGTTGGCGCGCAGCCACTTGTTCACGTTCCCAGCGCCCGCGTTGTAGGCGGCCACGGCGAGCGGGTAGCTGCCGCCGAAGTAGTCCATCTGCCGCGCGAAGTAGGCATCGCCGAGGCGGATGTTGTACTGCGGATCCTGCGTCAGGCTCGCGCTCATGTAAGCGACGCCGAGCTTTCCCGCCTGCTCGTTGGCGGTGCCGGGCATCAGCTGCATCAAGCCGCGCGCGCCGGCGTGGCTGACGCGGTCGATGTCGAACTCGCTCTCCTGCCGGGCGATCGCGTGGACCATCGTGTAGTCTGCGCCCATCGGGGTGGCGACCACCGGAAAGCCGACGCCGGTGAAGCCGGTGAGGTCCTTCTCTGGCGCGACCCGGCCAACGACTACCGCAAGCTCGGGCAGTCCCAGCTCGCCCGCAAGATTGGCAACGAGCTGCATCTGGCCCGGCGTCTTCGCCTGGTCGGCAAGCGCGGTGAAGAAATACCGCTCGGTCCGCCAGTCGGTGACGCGCGCGGTCTGGCGGATCGCCTGCACCAGCGGCTTGGCGTTGAAGCCTGCGGTGTCGGCCGGGGTCGGCTGCGTGAGCGCGACCTGCTGGAACTGCGGCAGCGGGCGGCCGAGCCGCTCGAGCGCGAGTTGGCCATAGAAATACTCGGGGTACTTCGCCGCCATCTCGAAATAGCGGTTCGCCTCGCTGCGGTTGCCGACCTGCGCCATCGCCGCGCCGGCCCAGTAGAAGCCCTTCGACCGCGTCTGCGGAGTGCGGGCGGCGTTGCCGTAGCGGTAGAACAGCGGCGCGGCCTGGGTGCCGTCACCCAGCGACCACAGCGCCTTGGTCCCGCCGAGCCACATCAACGAAGTGTAATCGTCGCGCAGCTTGAACGAGCCTTGGTCGGCGATGCTGAAGCCCGGCACGAACAGGTCGTCGACCTTGCTGGCGATGGCCGCAGCGGTGCTCGCCGAGGCGCCCTTGGCCTGGGCGAGCATCTCGGTGACCATGTCCTGCGCATCGTGCGGCGGTCGCACAAACGTGGCGCGGCTCGCGAGCAAGGTCTGCCCCCGCGCCGCCTGCCCGGTCTTGCGATAGTAGCGGGCAAGGTTGAACACGTAGCCGGGATCGGAGGTGGCGTTGGAAGGCAATTGCAACCCGATTGCAACGGGGTCGCTACCCTGCAGCAACGACAGCCGCGCCATGAAGAGGCCGCGATTCTGGGGGGAGGTTGAACCAATTGTGCGCGCCGCCGACTCAGCCTGGCCCTGCCACAGCAACGCGCGCAGGCGCTCGTCATTGTCCTCGGTGGTGAAGCTTGGACCATAGAGGCCCATCAGGTACGCCTCCGACCCGCTGCTCATCTCCCCTCCGCGCCACGCCGCCTGCGCAACCTGGCGCGCTTCCGGCCGGCCGAGGGTGGAGAGCGCCAGCGCATAGCGCGCCCGCGCCGGGTTCGACTGGGGCGGGAAGCGGTCGAAGTACGCCGCGATCTGTTGCGGGGTCGCGTTGAGATCGCGCTCCAGCGCGCTTTCGGCGTTGGCGGAGATCACCTCCATGCGCGGAAAATCGGGGTAGGCGAGGGCGAAGCCGGCGTAGTCGGAGAAGCCCATCCGGTCGTTCGCGGTCAGTTGCTGCCAGCGCGAGACCGCCGCGGCGGCCTGGCTCGGCTGCATCGCCACCATCTGCGCGCGGCCGTCGTAGGACTGCGCGGCGAGCGGCGCGGCGCCGCCCATCAGCGCGGCTAGGGTGAGAAAGCGGAACGAACTCAAACGATTGCCGACCATGCTGGACATTCTGGTGCGCCGCTCCTTATCAGGCGATGAATGCGATGAAGCCGGGCGCGCGGACCCACCCCCTCCGCCTGGACGATTACACCCCAACGAAGGCGCCACCGCAATGTTCTCCGGCTCGATTCCCGCCCTTGTGACTCCTTTTCGCGACGGGTCGTTCGACGAGAAAGCATTTCGCCGTCTGGTCGACTGGCAGATCGACAACGGATCGAGCGCGCTGGTCCCCTGCGGCACCACCGGCGAGGCCTCGACGCTCTCCAACGCCGAGCATCACCGGGTGATCGAGGTGTGCGTCGAGCAGGCCGCGGGGCGCGTGCCGGTGATCGCCGGTTGCGGCTCCAACGACACGATGAACGCGCGGCTGCACATGAACTTCAGCCGCAAGACCGGCGCCGCGGCAGGGCTGTGCGTCGCGCCGTACTACAACCGGCCGAGCCAGGACGGGCTCATCGCGCACTTCAGCTTTCTCGCCGAAAGCAGCAGCTTGCCGATCGTTCTGTACAACGTCCCGGGCCGCACGGTGACCGACATCATGCCCGAAACGGTGTGCGAACTCGCGACCCGCTACCCCGGCAAGATCATCGGCATCAAGGACGCGAGCGGCGACCTCAGCCGCGTCACGGATCACCGCATGGGAATCGGTAAGGAGTTCTGCCAGCTATCGGGCGACGACGAGCTGTGGCTGCCGCACTCGGCCGCCGGTGGGGTCGGATGCATCTCCGTCACCGCCAACGTGGCGCCCGCGCTGTGCGCCGAATTCCAGGCCGCGATCGCCGCGAACGACCTCGCCAGGGCGCGCGAACTCAATGACCGGCTCTATCCGCTGCACTACGCGATGTTCGAGGACGCGAGCCCGGGCCCCGTGAAGTACGCGCTCAGCCGCGTGCACGACTGGATCGAGCCCGGCGTGCGGCTGCCGCTGGTCGAATGCAGCGAGGCGGCGCGCAAGGCGGTCGACGCCGCGCTGGATCACGCCGGGCTGATCTAGCCGGTCAGCCGTTGCCGTTCTTGCGGCGCGTCTCCCAGCCTTTTTTGGCTGCGGCGGAGCGGTCGGCTGCGCTGCGGCCTTCCTGCGACTTGCGGCCGCCGCGTGAGCTGGACTTGGTGTTGTCCTTCGTGCCGCGGCCCGAGCCGGACTTGTTGCCGCCGCCGCTTTCCTTGTTCACCGTCGCCCACGCGCGGCTCTCGGCTTCCTTCTTGGATACGCCGCGCTTTTCGTAGCCTTCCTCGATATGTTCGGCCTTGCGCTTCTGCTTGTCGGTGTAGGCACCCTTGTCGCCTCTGGGCATGCTCGCTCTCCTCTCGCCGGGACAAGGCGGCAGTTCAACGCGAGGTTCCCACATTGACATATGTTGGCGTGCGAGCGGCCTTTCGCATCGCGCCGCGACCGCCTACATGCCGCGGCCCATGGCCCGCCCCAAACCCGAGACGTTCGACAAACAGAAGACCGTCGCCGAGAACCGGCGCGCGCGGTTCGAGTACTTCATCGAGGACAAGTTCGAGGCCGGGCTGATGCTGACCGGCACCGAGGTGAAGAGCCTGCGTGCGGGCGAGGCCACTATCGCCGAAAGCTATGCCGAGGTGCGAGGCGGCGAGGTCTGGCTGGTCAACGCCAATGTGCCCGAATTCAGCCACGGCAACCGCTTCAATCACGAGCCGCGCCGGCCGCGTAAATTGCTGCTGAGCTCGCGCGAGATCGATCGCCTGACCGGCGCCGTCGAGCGCAAGGGCATGACCCTCGTGCCGCTGTCGATCTATTTCAACGGCCGGGGCCGGGCGAAGGTCGAACTCGCGCTCGCCAAGGGCAAGAACGTCGCCGACAAGCGCCAGACCACCAAGGACCGCGACTGGCAGCGCGACAAGGCGCGCCTGATGCGCGAGCGCGGCTAGCCGCGACCCTTCCGTTTACCTAAGAGCGACCACGATGTTCGAACGCAGCTCCGCCTGGATCCAGCGCAACCTGCCCACGCGCGCGCAGATGGAGCAGAGCCGCGTCATGCGCCCTTTCGCGAGCCGCGTGCTGCGCTCCGAACTGTGGCGGTTCACCCGCCGCTCGGTGCCGCGCGGCGTGGCGCTGGGGATGCTCGTCGGGATCATCGTGCCGTTCGCACAAATCCTGTTCTCCGCGCTGCTGTGCCTGCCGGTGCGTGCCAACGTGCCTGTTGCCGCACTGACGACGTTCGTGACCAACCCCTTCACCACGCCGTTCATCTGGGTGCTGGGCTACAACATCGGCGCCTGGATGCTGCGGGTGGACGCCATGACGGTGGTCGCGCCGGTCAACACCGCGATGGCGGACAGCGAGTTCGGCGACATGCTGCAGTGGCTCACCGGAGCCACGCTGGTGACCGGGTTCGGGCTCGTCGTGCTGGCGATCGTCTCGTCGGCGGTGAGCTACCTCGTTAGCAGCTTCGTGTGGCGCTTCGTGGTCGCCAACAAGCGCGCACGCAAGCTCCACGAGCGCCGGCTTCTGCGCGAGCAGGCCGCCGCCGCGAGCGCCAGCGAGGCATGACCGGCGCCGCTGAACGTCCGATGCCATTGCTCGGCGTGCTGGCCGCCGCCATCCTCGCGAGCGCCGCGCTGGTGTGGCTGGTTAGCGGCGAGGCGCTTGCGGCGATCGCCTTTGTCGGCGGGCTGGCGGTTTTGATCGCGGCAGGTGCCGCCATCGCGCGGATGCGGCCTGCGAGCAAAAGCGATGAAGTGACCTCGCCCGATTGGTCGGTCACGGTCGCGGCGATCGAGCGCCCGGGCGAGGCGGTCGCGGTGGTGGACCGCGCGAACCGGCTGGTGTGCGCGAACACCGCCTACAGCGCGTGGTTCGGCGCGGGGAATGCGCCGCCCAATCTTCCGCTCGACCGACCAGGGCTGGAGACGCTTGCGAGAGTCGCGCGCGAAGCCTGGCGCGAGGGGAGTGCCTCGGCCGAGCGGCTCGAAGGCAGCGACGGCACCGCCCAGTGGAGCGCGCGCGCCGAGCGCGCCGGCCGGGGCGAGGACTACCTGATCTGGCGCTTCGTCGGGCTGACCGAGGAAGATTTCGTCGAGGACCTCGGCGCGCGCCTCGCCGGTCCGCTCGGCCATCTCCTGTCGCGCAGCGGGATCGAGGCGGCATTGGTCGGACCCGACGGGCTCGTCCGCGCCGCCGCGCCGGGCTCCGCGCAGCGCGCCGCGGGCGACGGTTCGGCCACGTTGGCGGGCCAAGAGTTCGCCGCCCTACTGCGCGCCGACGAGCGCGAGCGCATCTTCTTCGCCCGCGAGGGGCGGCGCGGCAATCCACAAACACTCGTCCACGTGCCGCTCGGCGAAGGCCGCGATGGACGCGCGCCGGGCGCCGACGAGGCGCCGTCGCTGATGCTGCTGCTCGACGCCGGGGTGGGGCTGGGCGGCGCTCCGGAAGTGTCGGGGGCCGCCACCGCGCCGCAACTGGAAGCGCTGCTGAGTGCGCTTCCGCTGGGTCTCGCGATGACCGACCGTGACGGCCGCTTCCTGTTCGCCAACGCCTCGTTTCGCCGCGCTGCGGGCATCGAGAGCGACGCATTGCCCTCGTTCCCCTCCGACCTCGTCGTCGCGGAGGACAAGGGCCCGCTGGTCGACGCGGTGCGGCGCTTCGGCAAGGGTGCGCCCAAGGCGGCCGACATGGCGGTGCGCTTGCGCGGATCGGCGGACGAGCCAGTCTCGCTCGGCATCGCCGGAGTGCGTGGATTGGGCGAGGCGGCGGTGCTGCTCAGCCTGGTCGATTCGACCGAGGAGACCAAGCTCAAGCGCCAGGTCGCGCACGCGACCAAGATGCAGGCCGTGGGGCAGCTTGCGGGCGGGGTGGCGCACGATTTCAACAACGTGCTGACCGCCGTCATCGGCACCTGCGACCTGATGCTGCTGCGGCATACGCCCGGCGACAGCGACTACGACGACATCCAGCAGATTCGCGCCAATTCGAACCGCGCCGCGGCCCTGACCCGCCAGTTGCTCGCCTTCAGCCGCCAGCAAACGCTGCGGCCGGAGGTCCTGCAGTTGCCCGACGTGGTCAGCGAGGTGAGCCTGCTGCTGAAGCGCCTGCTGGGGGAAAAGATCGAGCTCAAGGGCCATCACGACCGCGATCTCGGCGCGGTGCGCGCCGATCCGCAGCAGCTCGAGCAGGTGATCGTCAACCTCGCCGTCAACGCCCGCGACGCGATGCAGGCACGGGGTGACGGCAGCGGCAAGCTGTCGCTCGCCACGCGGCGGGTGATGGCGCGCGATGTGCGGCAGATGGGCAGCGAGATCCTGCCCGAAGGCGACTACACCGTGCTGGTGGTGCAGGACACGGGTGGCGGTATCCCGGTCGAGCACTTGAGCAAGATCTTCGAGCCGTTCTTCACCACCAAGGAACAGGGCCGCGGCGGAACGATGGGCGGTACGGGGCTCGGACTCTCGACCGTCTATGGCATAGTCAAGCAGTCGGGCGGCTTCATCTTCGCGGACAACGTGCCTTCGGCCGGGCCCAAGGGCCGGCCCGGAGCGCGGTTCAGCGTCTATTTCCCGGTTCACCAGGGCGCGGTACCGGCTGCGCGCAAGGTCGAGGCCGTTCCCGCTGTGCAGTGGTCGGGAGGCGGCAGGGTTCTTCTGGTCGAGGACGAAGACATGGTCCGCGCTGTCGCGGAGCGGGCGCTGACGCGCTCGGGCTACCAGGTGACCGCCTGTCCCGATGGCGAGGCCGGGCTGGCGGCGGTGACCAGCGGCGGCGAGTTCGACCTGGTGATCAGCGACGTCGTCATGCCCGGGCTCGACGGTCCCGCGATGGCGCGCGCCATCCGCAAGGTGAAGCCTGTGCTGCCGATCCTGTTCATGTCGGGCTATGCCGAGGAGCAACTGCGGCACGACATCGACATTGCCGACATGCACTTCATCGCCAAGCCGTTCAGCGTGCAGCAGATGTCCGACAAGGTCGGCGCGGTGCTCGGCGCCTCGCGCGCGAATTAAAGGCGTTCAGGCTATCTCGCGCCAGGGCCGGGCGGGGTTCCCCGCCACGCGCTGGCCGGAGGGAATGTCGCGCGAGACCACCGCGCCGGGGTCAATCACGCAGTCATCGCCCACCGTCACGCCCGGCATGACGACCGCGCGGGCTCCGACCACGCTGCGCTTGCCGATGCGGGTGTTGAGGTACATCCCGCGGCTCATGTCGTGAGTAAGGATGAGGGCGTAGGGGCCGATCCAGGCATCGTCTTCGATCTGGACGCCGACCGGATACGTTCGGTCAATCAGGGCAGATGGCGCAACCCATGCGCTCCAGGCCACGGCCGAGCCCCAGAAATAGCGCCGGACAAGATACTGATAGACCTGCCTCGGCGTCTTTCTCGTATCTCGGGCACCCATTCGGTCCATCGACACGCACTTAAATTTCGCTACACCGTCCCGCAAGAGAACTAACGTTAGGATTCGAGGGGGAAAGTGTGCGCGGCCGGTCATTGAACCGCTTCTTGTGGCTGCGCGATTGGCTCGTGATGCCGCGCCTGTGGTGGCTGAGATCGATCCGTGGCCTGGACCTCGATCACGATGTCGACATCTCTTTCTCCGCCCGGTTCCTGCCGGCTGGACGCAGCGCGATCTCAGTCGGATCGGAAACGACGCTGGGCCCGCTCACGCTTGTGGTCGCACACCGCGCCGATGGCACCCCTGACCCGGTACGCATCGGTAAGCGCTGCTTCATCGGCGGCAGCGCGCTCATCGGCCCCGGGGTCACGATCGGGGACGGAGTGGTCGTGGCGGGCGGCGCGGTGGTTTTGCGCGACGTGCCGGGCGACTGCGTGGTCGCGGGCAACCCGGCGCGGGTGATCCGCAACGGGATTGGCGTCGGCCGGTTCGGGCGCCTGCCGGGCGCGGACGCCACGCAGCGCGAGTATCTGGGCTTCTGAACTGATCACATTCATCAATGATACATCATACCATCGGTCAAATCGCCACTACCCGAAAGGGCGCAGGGAAAGAGGGAACGAAAATGCGCGCTACGCAGCGAATCCGGCACGGCTTTGGCGCCCTGCTCGTCATCGGACTGACCGGCATTGCCGCCGCCCAAACCGCGGAAACCGAGCCGACCGCGCAGGGCGACCTCGCCGTCACGATCTACAACGATGATCGCGCGCTGGTGCAGGACGTGCGGCAGCTGGCGATCCCCAACGGCCGCAGCCGGATCGAATTCCCAGACGTATCGGCGCAGATCCAGCCCGAGACGCTGAGCTTCAATGCTGACGGCGCCGGGATTATCGAGCAGAACTTCGATTTCGATCTCCTCACCCCGTCGAAGCTGATGGAGAAGGCGATCGGTCAGACCGTCACGCTGGTCCACACCAATCCCGCCACCGGCAAGGAAACCCGGGAACGCGCGACCGTGCTCTCCACCGCGGGCGGCGTTGTGGTCAAGATCGGCGACCGGATCGAGGTGCTGCGCGACGACGGGTTGCGCACACGCGTCGTGTTCGAC
>JAEWKG010000324.1 GCA_023386135.1 Pseudomonadota bacterium
AAAAGGCGGAGTCGTCTCTGTAGAGCGTTGGTTTTATGACATTAAAGGCGGCCAAGCCAGCGCGGTGGGCGGGGCGTTTACGACACATCCAAAGGCATCGGTGCGGCGTCAGGACCGGCAGTTGTCCGACCATGGGCGCTTGCCAGAAGGTCGCTTGACGCCATTTCGCGTTTATACGATACTTATCGAACATAAATTGGTCGACCTTCATGAGAAGGCGACCTCGGACCCAAGGGTTGCGGCGACATCCGCGTCGCCTGCGGGTGGCCAAAGGGAGGTTTTCGATGACTTGCAGCGATCGCATCGGTGTGACCGGCGCTAGGGCAAGCGCCCAAGCGCTCTTCAAGGGCGTCAGCATGCTGGCGATGGTGCCGAGCCTGCTTCTGGCAGCGCAGGCGCAGGCGCAGGACGCCGCCCCGGTCGCGGCCGACGAGCCGGAGCCCACTTCCGGCGCAGGCGAAATCGTGGTCACCGCGACGCGGCGCAGCGAAGACATCACCAAGATCCCGTTCAACATCTCGGCCTACGGCGGTGAGCAGCTCGCCGAGGCCAATATCACGAGCGTCACCGCGCTGACTCAGCAGGTGCCGAACTTCGTGATCCAGGATGCGGGCGCGCGTTCGTCCGCGTCGTCGATCCCGATTATTCGTGGCATCAACGCTTCGCAAACCACGATCGGCAACAGCGCGCGCTACTTTCAGAGTCCCGTCGGGTTCTACCTCAACAACACTCCCATCACCGGAACCGTGCCGCTGTTCGATTTGCAGCGGGTCGAGGTCCTGCGCGGACCCCAGGGTACGCTCTATGGCGCGGGCGCGCTCAGCGGCGCGGTTCGCCTCGTTCCCAACGCGCCCAAGCTCGGCGAAGTGGAGGGAATGGTGACCGGCTCGGCGAGCGTGACCGCGCATTCGTCCGATCCGAGCTACTCGATCGGCGGCGTGCTCAACCTTCCGCTGGGAGAGACCGTCGCGATCCGCGCCTGGGCAAGCCACGAATACGAGGGCGGGTTCATCAACCAGCACGACATCTTCGAGCGCGAGAATGACGACTACACTTCGGGGGCGCCGGTGCTCGCCAACCCGAGCGACGTGGCCTTCAGCAAAGGCATCCTGTTCGATAAGAAGGACGTCAACTGGGCGCGCACGACTGCCGCGCGCGTCTCCCTGCTATGGGAGCCGACCCCGGAAACCGAGGTGCAGCTGGCTTACAACTATTCGTTTCTCAAAGGTGACGGCGCCCCGGTCGAGAACGGCAATTACCCCGGCGGTCCGTTCCCGGTCGATCCGCGCGTAACGATCGCGCCGGCCGGCAAGTACGAGCGGTCGGCTCCGACGCTCGAGCCGTGGCATCGCCGTAATCACTTGGCCTCGCTGGACGTTTCGCAGGATCTTGGCTTCGCGACCCTTTCGACCACTCTCGCGCTCGGTCAGAGTGCGGGCAGCTCGGTCAACGATGACACAGTGCCGCTTCTCGGTGTTCCGTATGGCTACTACTACACCGGCTTCCCTGCCAATCCGCGCACCGTCATCCCGGTTGTCAACGCAGACAAGACTCGTTCGACCACCGAGGAGCTCCGGCTGGTTTCCAACGGCGGGGGTCCGTTCAGCTATATTCTCGGTGCCTTCTTTCAGCAGGAAAAGAAGAACATCACCCTTGGCGTCTATGCCCCGGGGGCTTCGGAGCAAAGCGCCGCAGCCAATGGCGGCTCGACCCTGCCGATCGCGGCGGGCGGCACGTATATCGTCACCCGGCCCAACGCGGCTTCCTACGATCAGATCACCGACCAGCGCTTCCGCGATTATTCGCTCTATGGCGAACTCAGCTGGAATCCCACAGAAAGCTGGAAGATCACCGGCGGCGCACGCGTGTTCTGGCAAAAGTTCTCCCAGCACTTCTTCGGTGACAGCACATTCTTTTTCTACACTATTGACGAGACGCAGAAAAACTCGGTCAACAGCGAGATATTTAAGATCAATACCTCGTACCAGTTCAACGATAATCTCCAAGCGTACGCTACATGGTCGCAAGGCTTCCGCCGCGGCGGCGCCAACTCGCTGCAGCTGGCGGGGCCGGTCGCCGAGCCGAGTGACCTGGTGGTCTATACGCCCGATAAGACCAACAACTATGAGGTCGGCCTCAAAGGTCGGGTGAACGACATCCACTTCTCGTTCGACGTGTTCTACGTCGATTGGAAAAACCCACAGATCGACCTGCTGACGCCGTTCAACCTCGCCAACGCCGTCGTGAACGGCAGCCGGGCAACCTCGAAGGGCTTCGAGGTTGAGGCATTCGGGCCGCTCGGCCAGTCGGGCTTCTCGTTCAACATGGGCCTGGCGTATGCTAAAGCCCGCTTGGCGGAAGATTTCTCGCTTCCGGCAGGTGCGGGTGGGGCGATCATTCCCGACGCGATCTTCGGCCGGAAGGGCGACCATTTGCCGGGCGCGCCGGATTGGTCGGGCTCCGCCACGCTGAACTACGACACCGATGTCGGCGCAAACAGCAAGTTTGGTTTCTCCGTCGGCGTCGATTACCGCGACTCCACCTACAACCAGCTCAACAGCAGCGACATCAACCTGCCGGTTCGCAAGTCCGACGAGTATGCGCTGGTTCGGGCCGACATCTCGTACGAGATCGGATCGCTGCGCTTCGACATCTTCGGCAACAACTTGCTCGATCGCCACGCCCGCATCAGTCGCGCGCTGCGTTCGTTCGACGCGATCGCCACGCTCGGCGACTGGAGCGACAGCAGCGTGGTGGTCCGGCCTCGCGAGCTGGGAATCCGGGCCACGAAGACGTTCTGATCTTTCTCCGTCTCTCTCAGCCTGACACCGCGCGCTAGGTAATCGGCGCGCGGTGTCCTTTTAGATGAGGCCGGAAGAGGACAGGGCGTCGATCAGTGGCCGTAGCGGGCGTTCGTAGTTCCTCCACCTTCCCGAGGACGTGCGATATATCGGCTGCCGGACCTGAACCGCGCTCGCCGTCGCGCTGGCCTGGGCGTTGTGCTCGACCAGGGCCATGGACGGATTCCACGTAATGCCGAGATGTGCGGACATCGCCGGTCCGACACTGGCGGGCGAGGAGACGAATTCATCGTAGGATACGGTGGCCAGCCGGGCGCCGAGAGCGTCCTGCCAGGGCCTCGTCAGGGCGCGATAGGCGACGGCGTACTGGGCCAGTTCGGCCAGGTCGTAGCTGAACGGGTAACCGGCACCGAAAAGGGTCGAGAACATGCCGAAGCAGTTGTCGACGAGGTTGCGCTCGAGCAGCAGCATTTGCGCATCAGGCAGGTTGCGTGCGATTGCCCCGGCGTAGAGGTAGTTCATGGGGAGCTTCTCGAGGACCAGAAGGTTCTTCGTCGCATGCCCAGCCTTGCGGGCGTAAGCCTCCTGCACCGTTGCAGGATGGGAGCATGCGACACGTGCGAAGATGTCCCCTCCGTGAGGCGGCGTGCCTTCCATTAGGGCAGCGAGGAAGTTGTCGGTCTCGCCATTGCTGACCGCACCGGGCGACGCGGTCAGCACCCGCTCAACGAGCGTCGTGCCTGAACGCGGCAGGCCGATAATGAAGCCGTAGTGGGCGGTAGCAGGAGCGCGTGTGCACGCGGCCAGCTCTCTGCGCGAGGACGTCGCCTGGATACGGGCGAGCTTCTGCAGATCCAGCTGCACGTCGTACTGTAGCGCCCTCCGCCGCGCGGCGGCCCCCGCGGCGAAATGCGCCCAGGCCCGCTCGTAGTCCGCGAGGTCGTCGAGCTCCTTGCCCAGGGCATAGTGGAAGAAGATGGCCTCGGTCGAGTTCGGGAGGACTTGGCCGAGCGCGGCCCGCAGCGCATCGATGTTGTTGGCCTGATGGGTCTGGCGCCTCAGATGGGAGCGCAGGAGCGCTGCCTGCGCGTTGAAAGGCGCCAGGCGCAAGGCTCGGTCGCAGGACTGCTGCGCCTCGTCCAACCGCCCCAGGTTCCTCTGCGCCGAAGCAAGGTTATACCAGACGACCGGGTCGGCCGGGGCCAGCCTTGCCGCCGCGGCGTAGTGATCCAGGGACTGTTCATGCAGGCCCGCCGCGAACGCGATGAAGCCCAGCGTCTCATGCTGTGCCGCAGTGGCTCCGGGCAGCCCGGACACGTGTGTCAGCGTGGGGGCGATGTCCTGGCGACTTCCCGACCGCACGACGCTCGCCATGGCATCGATGACGGCGCTGTCGACAGTCCCGGCGCCCGCGAGATAGGCTTTCGCCTCATCGAGCGTCACTCCGGTCAGCCCCCTGGTTCTGCATACATGGCAGCCGCTCGTCCTGAAGACCTCATGAAGTCCGGGGCGTCGGCGGTGAGAACGAGATCGAAGCACCGGCCGCGACATCGGCGGCGATCTCGGGGCGGAGGCTCATGTGCTCGGGCAGGTACAAACGCAGGTAAGCCTGACCGGCACGGTGGCTCTCTTGCGCATAATCCGGCGAGATGCACCCGCTCTCCGCGTAGCTCGCCGCCCAGAGCGCATCCTGAATGAAGAGCATATTGGTGAACTTGCCGGGAGCGCCGGGAACCTGGGGAACTTCGAACGCGAACTGCAGCCGGCGCCAAAGCCCGACGCCGGCTTCGCGGTTGAACGCGATGTCCGCTTTGCGGGTCTCTTCGCCGCCGTAACGACCGAGGAACAGCTTCATCGCCGCGGGATGGGCATTGTAAAAGTCGATGGACAACTGCTGGTCTCGCGCGACGAACCCATGCCAACTCGCGAATGCCTGCGGCTCTACCGGCTGATTGAAAAGCTCGACGAATCCGTCGAGGTAGCGCCGTGTCAGCGCGAGGAACGCGGCCTCTACCGTCGGGAAAAAGTGGTAGACGGAAGCTGGCGGGATGCCCGCCTTGTCCGCGATCGCATAAAGACCGATGTCATCGGCGTGCCGCTCACTGAGGAGCGCATCGGTCGCATCGAGAAGTTGCGAAAACCGCTGGACGCCGCGCTCGCGGGCGGGCTGCCGGGCAACCCCCCGCGCCTTGCGGGTCCTCGGGGCGGTCGGCTTTGCGATCGATGCTGCCAATTGTCCTTTGCTCCCTGTTGCACGGGCTGAAGTAGCGCACGCGCTTCCCCAGGCAAACCCCCGGCACCGAGATGCCGGTCGAAAACAGGGGCTTGGATTTCTGGCCTCAAGACGCGATGCGTCGATAAAAGTTGACCGGATCGACGCGCGATGTGGACGAAGGAAGCTTATGTCGCAACTTGATCCTCCAGTTATTGACAAAAATCGGGATTTTACTCATCGCCGATCCGGCCGATCCGGCCGATCGGCCACCCAACCAGCAAGGGCCGCGATCATGACATTCGGCAAGCCAGAGCGACCCGTGCTGTCGATCGCGGCGAGTATCGTGCTCGGCTCCGTCGCGCTCATGTCGCTGGGAGCCCAGCCCCTGCTCTACGGAGGCTATGCGCACGAGGGCGTGATCGCACAATCGCAGCTCGGGCTGCTGGGGTCGATCGAAGTGCTCGCGATCGCCTTGTCCAGCGCCGCCGGTATTGCGGCGGTCAGGCATTACCCCGTGCGCTATCTCGCGATCGCAGGAGTGGCCATACTGGCGGCGGGCAACATGCTGCGTCTCGGGCCAAACCATGATCTGCTGGCGATGGGGGCGCGATTCGGATGTGGGATCGGATCCGGTCTGATGACGGGCGTCACGGCTGCGGCGATCGCGCGCACCAGGAAAGTCGGAGGGTGGTCCGCGGCGTTCCTCTTCGGCCAGGCCATTAGCCAGTTCGCGCTCGTGGAGGCGTTCTCCGTTTTCAATCCGGCGCCGGACAGCTTCGACGTGCAGCTTGCCTTGAGCGGACTGGCGATAGCGACCCTGCTTATCGTGCCCTTCCTGCCTCGTCTGGCAGGCCCCGTCATGGACGACGAGTCCGCGCTCGGCACCAAGGTGAGCGCGCATGCCAAGACGGCGCTGCTCGGGACCTTGCTGTATACGGGCGCGGTGATCGGCTTCTGGGGCTACGCGGGAGTATGGCTCGAGAGCCGGGGACTGACCGCGGCTGCGGCTACCGAGCTCCTGGGCCTTTGCCTCGCCGGACAGGCCGCCGGCGCCTTGCTCGCCATCGTTCTCGCCGACCGGCAGGGCGCAGCGCTGCGCTTCACGATGTTGTTGGCGGCCCAGGCCGCAATTGCGCTCTGTTGGCTGGCATCGCCGTCGAGCGTGGTTGCCGCCGTGGGGTTCGGGGTGGCGTGGATGAGCGTGGCGCCCACCTTCGCCAGGCTCATTCTCGATCTCGATCCTTCCCGCCGCGCGGTTGCCCTCGTCGCACCGGCTCAGCTTGCCGGCATCGCGCTCGTCCCGTCGATGCTCGGCCTCTGGCTCGGGGAAGGGGCGCTCGACCGCCTGATGGGGGTCTTCGCGATCATGCTCGCGACGGGCCTGCTGTCGGCGCTTCCGTATGCCCTGACGAAGCGCGCGCCGCACCCGGAGCCCGCTTGACTACCCGCCTGACGGGGCAACGCGCATGGGCGGAATGTGGCCCGCGCGAATGGCGACGCTGCAGATAGCGGGGAGCGCATAGACAAGCGCCACGAAGGCCAGGAATCCGGATGCGCCCAGGTTGGCGAAACTCCATCCGGCGAGGCTTCCGCCCGCCGCGTAGCCCACCTGCAGGGCCAGGAACCAGCCACCGTAGGTGACGGGGAAGGCGTCGTCCCCGAACTGACGCTTGGTCAGGTTGATCCACAAGACCTCGCCCGAGCCCGCGGCGAACCCACAGGCCATTGCGCCTAGCACCCCAAGCCACATGACCGGGTGGGACGGGGCCATGGCAAACGCCGCGATGCCGGAGGCGATCGAGCCCGTTACCACGAACCCGCTGACGATCGAATTGAACCGGTCGAGCAGCCAACCGATGGCGAGCGAGCCGACGACGGCGCCGGCCGCGGTGATACCCAGCAGCGTCGCGCTTTCACTCGCCGAGTAGCCAGCGCTCCGCAACAATGCCGGCTCCATGCTCAGCACCGCGATACTGGCGATCCCGGCGCCGACGATCGCAAGGAACATGACGGTCGCGGTCGGGGCGGGGATTTGTCCCACCAGGTCGATCAGGCGTCGGCGCGCGGTAGACCTGCCGGCATCCTCCGGGGACGCGCCGATCCCTCCCTCAGCATCGGGCCCGGATGCCACAGGGAGCCTTGGACCGCGCGAGATCGCGAGGATAAGGCCCAGACAGAGGAGCACCCCGGCCGCCACCGTCAGCGCCCCCGACTGCCAGCCCAGACCGACGATCAGCGCCTCCATCGCGGGCGCGAGCACGAGGCCGCCGGCGGCGCCTCCGGCCCAGACGATCGCCATGGCGGTGGCGAACCGGGCCGTGAACCATCGCGAGACCAGCAAGGGTATCCCGATAATCGCGAGGACCTTACCCACGCCCATCACGAACCTGAGCAGGTAGAGCTGCCAGACCGCCTCGACGAGCGTCACCGCGGCGGTGGTGGCGGCCAGCAGCACCAGCCCGACCGTGATCAGCCGCCAAGGGCTGACCCGGTAGGCCAACGGCCCCGCGAGCAGGGAGAGGGGAGCGGCCAGCCACATTGCCGACACCAGGCTGCCAGTTTGCGTCGGCGACCAATGGCGTTCGGTCGCAAGCTCCTGGACCAGCACGATGAAGGCATAGATGCTGACGCCGTATACCGTGAAGGTCACCATGAAGGCCGCAGCGACGATGCGCCACCCGAGGTTGAATCGGGCCGCGCGCCCGGGACCCTGCGGGTGAACGGTCTGGTCGGTCACATCGTCTCCGTTCACACGCGCCGTAATCGCGGCCCGATGAGTGCATATCTCCGGACGCGAGTCGACAAAAATCTGCTGTGTTCGGATGGGTCGTGGGCGTGGCCGGGCAGGGGCATGGTACTCCGTCACACTTGATACCGTCGCAGTTGACACGAAGGCAGTCGTCGGCCCGACGGCAATCGAACGCGCTTGACCCTGGCCGCATCTGTTGAGATACCGGATAAGTATCGACGATGGAGGAGCCGGTGGTGCGCGACATGAGCAACGACGCCGAGCTGCGTGAGCGCGCCATGCGCGTCATACCCAATGGTATGTATGGCCACGAGTCGGTCCGTCTCCTTCCGCCCGAGTATCCGCAGTTCCTGCAAAGCGGCGAGGGTGCTCGTGTCGTCGATGTCGATGGCCACGAATACATCGATCTCATCTGTGCCTACGGACCGAACCTGTTCGGATACCGTCACCGGGCGATCGAGGCCGCCGCGCATGCCCAGCGCCAGCTCGGGGATACCCTCACCGGTCCCGGACCGGTGATGGTCGAACTGGCCGAGGCGATGGTCGCGCAGATCACCCACGCCGATTGGGCGATGTTCTGCAAGAACGGCACCGACGCGACATCCATGGCGATGGTCACCGCGCGGGCGCACAAGGGGAAGCGCAAGATCCTGTGCGCCGCCGGCACCTATCACGGCGCCGCCCCATGGTGCACGCCCCTGCCGGCGGGCATCCTGCCCGAAGACCGCGCGCACATCGTCTACTTCCAGTACGACGACCTGCAGAGCCTGACCGATGCGTTCAAGGCCAACGAAGGCGACATTGCCGGCGTTTTCGCGACGCCCTTCCGGCATGAGGTCTTCTACGATCAGGTCGAACCCAGCCGCGAATACGCCGAGGGCGCGCGGCGCCTGTGCGATGAGGCCGATGCCCTCCTCATCGTCGACGATGTGCGCGCAGGGTTCCGGCTGGCTCGCGACTGCAGTTGGTCGACGCTTGGCGTGCAGCCCGACCTCAGTTGCTGGGGCAAATGCATCGCGAACGGCTATCCGATCTCGGCCTTGCTCGGGTCGGACCGGGCGCGCGCCGCGGCGGCCCAGATCTTCGTGACCGGGTCCTTCTGGTTTTCCGCGGTGCCGATGGCCGCGGGCGTCGAGACGATGCGCCAGATCCGCGAAACCGGCTATCTCGAGCGGATCAACGCCTCCGGCGCGCAGTTGCGGAAAGGGCTCGCCCGGCAGGCCGAGGCGCACGGCTTTTCCATCCGCCAGACCGGTCCCGTGGTGATGCCGCAGGTGCTGTTCGACGAGGATCCCTCGTTCAAGGTCGGCTATGGCTGGGCCGCCGAATGCATGAAGCGGGGCGTCTACGTCCATCCGTACCATAACATGTTCATGTGCGACGCGCACGCCGCGAGCGAAATCGATGCCGTGCTGGCCGCGACCGACGATGCCTTTGCAGCGCTGAAGCGCAATATCGGCTCGCTCCAGGTTCATCCCGTTTTGGCCGCGCGCTTCGGCTTCGGCGACTGAACCTTCGAACACTTCGCAGTTCAACCGGATATCAGGGCCCCACCCATGGCACAGCTTCAACGGCTCCCGCGAGACGCAGGCATCGAGGAGATGCTGGAGGCGTTGAAGCGCGATGGCGGCGTCATCGTCGAAGAGGTGCTCGAACGCAGCGAGGTCGAGGCGATCAATCGCGATCTCGACCGGGAAATAGGCGCGCTTCCCGAAGGGAACTGGGCGCGCGACGCCGAAACCTGGATCGCCGACTTCCAAGGGTACCGCACGAAGCGCCTGCAGCACTGCGTGAGCAAGAGCGCCACCTATCGCGAGGCGTTCGTCGGGAGCGCGCAGATCGCCGAGCTGCTCTCAGCGGTGCTGACGGGCGGGCCGGGGAGCCACTCGCTTTTTGCCAGCCAGGCCATCGAGATCTGGCCGGGCGAGAAGGCGCAGGTCCTCCATCGCGATGCCCAGACCCTCCACGGCCGCGTGGGGACGTTCCATGCCGACGCCCCGGAACTGCTCGTCAACAGCATCCTGGCGCTCAACGACATAACCGAGGACATGGGCGCCACGCGCGTGATTCCCGGCAGCCATGCGGTGGCGGATTTCGAGCGCGAAGGTGATCCTGCCGAGACGGTCGGGGCGGCGATGAACGCCGGCGATGTGCTCTTCCTGACAGGCCGGCTCTATCATGGCGGAGGCGCCAACGTGACGCGCGATCGACCGCGCCGGGTCATTTCCACCACCTGGACCGCAGGCTTCTTCAAATCCGAGGAGGCGTGGCATCACGCGGTCCCGCTGGAAGAGGCGCGCGACTATCCCGAGATCGTCCAGCGCTACCTGGGGCTCTTTTCACCCTCGTTCCATGACGAGAGGCCGGGCTTCCTCTGGCGCGTGGATTCCGTTCCGCTGGAGGAACACCTGGGGCTCGTGTCCGAAAACGCCGCCTGAACTCCAACTCCGTCCCGGGGAGAGTGCCGCATGGCCTATGATACCTGTATCGTCATCGCGCTGCTGGCGCTGGCCTTCACCGGCGTGGTGTATGGCACCCTGTTCCTGCGCCGGGGCAATCCGCTCTTGGGCTACGAATGGTACATCCTCGCTTTCTCGGCATCGAACGCGGCGCTCTATTTCGTCAACGGCAACACGGTTCACCTCAACATCGCGCTGTTCTGCGACGCCTTTTCAAGGGTGGTGGGGATTCCGGTCATCGGCACCCTCGGGTTCATGCAGCTGACGCATAGACTGGAGCTTTCGAAGGGGCTGAAGATCGGCGTGTTCGTCCTAGGGGCCGTCGTGGCCGGCCTGCTTCTCGCGTCGCCCACCCTTTATGCATTTCTGCCAGCGGGGAGCGTGCTCATCGGCCTGATCTTCACATGGATCATGATCCACATGGCGGTCCGGCTGCTGCGGGCCGGTAATATCCTCCATGCGGGATTGATGGCGCTCACGACCGCGGCCTTCTTCGTGGTGTCCCTGACCGATGGTCTGTTCCCGCTCGCCAATCCCGGCAAGATCGTGTTCCTCGATTTCTGGTTCTACTCCGATGTCATTTGGGCGCTCGGCTTCGCCGAGATGTACTATGCCTATCGCGCCCTCGAACGGGCGAGCGAGCAGCGAACCGGCGGCCTTGCTGTCGCGTGACCGCGGGCGGAGCCCTGCGTCTAATGGCGGGGCAGGCCGATCAGCTTGATGACAGCGGAAAAGGCCAGCACGTCGGTCTCGTCGGCGGCGACGACGCCGCGCACGAACAGCAGCTTTCGTCCGCGCTTGAGTACGTCGCCCCGGGCGACCAGCAGCGACCCGGCCGGGGCCCCTGCGAGGAAGTCGCTGGTCATCGAGACGGTGATCGCGTCTTGGCCCGCAATGTCGTCCTGCGCGATCATGAACAGCGCGAAGTCGGCGAACGTCATCAACATGCCGCCGTGGGCGATCCCGCCGCTGCGCAGGTTCATCGCCTTCATCCGGCATCCGGCGACGAACGCGTCGCCGGCTTCGCGGCGCGCGTAGAACGGTCCCACCGCCTCCTCGAACGGCTCATCGCCGATCCATCTGGACCAGCCGGCCCAGGGACCCTCGGTGAGGGGCTCGCTCAGCCCATGTTGCGAGGTGACGCCGCTCATTCCTGCTCGCTTTCATGGCAGTCGATTTGGCGCGTTGTCACTGAGACCCCCGCGCCACGAACCTGTTCCATGAAGAAGGCCGATTCGATGGCGTTCTCCGCCGAGTACAATCCCGGCGCCGGGGACGCTCCGGAAACTCCGGCCAGCCGCTCGGCGATTATGGCAACCACGATCGGCGTGATTGCATAAGGCTCGCGATAGGCGATGATCGTCTGCTCGAGTGCGAGGGGAGCGCCGTTCGCGTCGCCGCCTTCCATCCTGATGATCACCTCGTCCGCGGCTGGCCCGCCCGATGCGCTGCTGGCCGATTGGTCGAACGCCTGGTGCACCCTGACGTTGGGAGCGCCGGTAATCTGGCCGACGCTCCACACGTCGCACGAGACCGCCCCGTCACTCTCCAGCACCGTGCCGTCGGAACGCCTAAAGGATCCGCGCGCCTGATCGGGCATGATCCAGTTGTACGCGCTGTTCTCGCGCACCAGCGTCGCCGGGCACATCGTGATGCGCTGGAAATCGGCGATCGTCGCCTCACCGGGTGGGGTCTCGCTCCGATCGATCACCACCGCCACATCAACCTTGTCGATCGATGCGAAGCGCTTGCCGAACTCGGCAGCCGCGAGTGGAACGAGGCCGGCAAACCAGAGGCTCCCCAGCACGATCGGCGCACCCCTGGCCCCGATGAGGCCATGGGTCATGTCGAGGCCGATTTCGAACGCCCCGCTCGACAGCGAGTAATAAGGGATCGCGTGCCTGCCGGCGTACTCGAGCGAGTTGCCCGTGTGATCCTTTGCGAACAGGATCATCGCAGAAAAGTCAGCACTTGCGACGCCCAACTCAGAAGCGGTGAAGTCGACCACGGCGACGCTGGCATTGCCCAGCTCTTCAGCCAGGCTCTGTCCCTGCTCGGGTGTCCTGCCGGCGAGCACCAGGGGAAGCTCTGGGTTGCGCTCCCGCAGCAGGCGCGCGGTCGGAGCGCCCGTGATCCCGTACCCGCCGATCAGCAGCATTGGTTTGGTCATCAGACACTCTAGCAGTTGACAGTTTCGACGCGTGCTTGACGATTTTTATCGAATATAGCAAGCCGTGGTCGGATGCGGGGTCCCGAAGCCGCCCGCATGCGGGCTGGGAGAATGGCGGCGATGAGCAACTGGGACGAGTTGAGGAAACTGGACCGCAAGGGCCCGTTCGAAATGGGGCTTTCGGACGTTTACCCGTTTGTCCGGGCGAACAGTGAGGCCGGGGTCGCTGTTGGCTATTCGGTTCTGAAGCAGGGCTCGATGACCCTGGAGGCTGCGCA